>JAEZHF010000094.1 GCA_023416745.1 Bacillota bacterium | reverse complement strand
CACCCACTGTGGGCACATAGTCCCCGAAAATTCCGAGCATCAGCACGACGAGTATTAACGCAAAAATGATGTTGAATACGGGTCCGGCGGCGATGGTCAGCGCGCGGCGGCCTGCGGGTTGCCGGTTAAACGCCAGTCTATCGTCCAGTTCCTCGTCCTCGCCGTAAAACTTGGTGAAGCCGCCGAGGAACACCCAACGAACGGAGTAGATGATGTCGTTCTTGACCCAACTTTTTATTTTGGGGCCAAAACCAACGGCAAATTCGACAATTTTGATGCGGCACGCCCGGCCTATGCTGTAGTGGCCCAGCTCATGCACCATGATGATGACGCCGATAAACAGCAGCGCCACGATAAAGCTCAAAATATTCAGAATCGTGTCCAAGCGTACCCTCCTTTTTCTATCATTATATCAATATAAATGAGTCAAAATACGTACCATTTTTAAATATTATTGTAAACGAAGTCCTTGACCAGTTTGTCAGTGGTGTATATCTCGATCAGTGAGTTGCCCGGCAGATGGGCGAACTTGTTCATCGCGAACGCCACGCTCTTTTCAATATCGCCAAACCTTATCTTCTTTTCCAGGAACAGATCCACCGCCGCCTCGTTGGCCGCGTTCATAATAAGCGGCATAGAGCCGCCTTCTTTGAGCGCATCCATCGCATGCCGCAGACACGGAAATTTGTTAAGATCCGGTTCGTGGAAGGTCAGGGTGCCGATTTTTGTGAAATCCAGATGCCCCACCACGCTGTCCAGCCGCTCGGGATGCCCGAACGCATACTGGATGGGCTCGCGCATGTCGGTGGGCCCGAGCTGGGCGATCACCGCGCCGTCGTTGTACTCGATCATGGAATGGATGATGCTCTGGCGGTGCACCACCACGGAAATCTTCTCGGGCGGCACGTCGAACAGCCAGCGGGACTCGATGATCTCCAGCCCCTTGTTCATGTAGGTTGCGCAGTCAACGGTGATCTTCTTGCCCATGCACCAGTTGGGGTGACACAGCGCCTGTTCCACCGTCGCTTTTTCAATGTCTTCCTTGCTCCAGTCGAAGAACGGCCCGCCTGAAGCCGTCAGTATGATGCGCCGAAGGCCTGTGGTATCCACGCCGCCGAGACTCTGGTATATCGCGCACAGCTCACTGTCCACCGGAAATATCTCAGACTTGCTCGTCTTTTGTTTTTCCTTCACGATGTGCCCGCCGCACACCAGTGATTCCTTATTGGCCAGCGCGACGTTGATGTCCTTATCCAGGCACTCGATCAGCGGAGGCAGCCCCGCGATGCCCACCACGGCGATCAGTACAATGTCCGGGTCGCCTGCACTGCACGATTCCAGCAGTGCCTGTATGCCAAAGCCCGTACGCACGCCCTGAGGCACCTTTTTCTCAAATTCGGCGTCTCCCGGGCATCCTGTGACGCCAATATAGCACGCACCGAATTTTTTCGCCAGCGCCAGCAGCTCGTCCGATCCATGGTGCGCCGTCATCGCCGTCACACGGAAACGTTCGGGGAATCTTTCAATGATGTCCAGCGCCTGCCGGCCGATTGAGCCTGTAGCGCCCAGTATGGCAATTTTTTTCATTATTAAATCCTTTTATGTAATGATCGTATAAAAAGCAAAAACGGCGGGGGCTATGAACAGCACGCTGTCGAGCCGATCCATCGCGCCGCCGTGTTCTCCCATGATACGTCCAAAATCCTTAATCCCAAACCGGCGCTTCACCGCCGACGCCGCGAGGTCTCCCACCTGAGACAGCACCGACAGCACCAGCCCCAGCGGCCAATACCACCAGTTCGTCAGGCTCAAGCCGAACACCGGCTGCAGCAGCACCGCCAGCGTGTAAACGCCCGCCGTGCCAAACACCGTGCCGCAAACCGCGCCCTCCACCGTCTTCCTGGGGCTGATGGACTCAGCCAGCTTGTGCCGGCCCAGCAGACGCCCCCCAAAGTACGCGAAGGTATCGGTGATGACCGCCGCACCAAACGCGATGATCATCAGAAAGCGTGACGACTGCTCGTCGGGCGTGCACAGTATCCCCAGTAACGCTCCGAAAAACAGGCCGGGGTAGGCCATCGGCATCACGGTGAACAGCCCGTCCGCCACACTGCGGCCTGAGAACACCAGCACGGTGAACACCACCATCACGCTGACCGTCAACAGTATCGCGACGCCCGTCTGACCGCCGAGATACTGGTAGACCGGATAGAGAAGTACAGCAAACGCGTACCCGACGGCACGCATCGGCTTCGATACGGTCGATGCCGCGTTCATCATCTCATGTACGCACAGCACACCGACCAGCGCCACGACAATCTTTGCGTAAAGCCCATGCAGCCATATCACAGACACCAGCAGCGCCAGCGCCGGAATGGCGATGAGAACTCTTTTCAGCAATGTCCGCCCTCCAAAATACTCTCCGAACAAAAGCAGCTTTCAAAGATCACAGACCCCCGAAGCGGCGGCCGCGTCCGGCGAAATCCGCCAGCGCCTTCGCATACTCCGCTTCGTCAAAATCCGGCCAGTAGACGCCGGTAAAATACAGCTCAGCATAGGCCAGCTGATACAGCAGAAAATTGCTGATTCGCGCCTCGCCGCTCGTCCGGATCAGCAGGTCCGGGTCCGGCTCACCCGCCGTATACAGTACGGAAGAAATCCAGTCTTCATCCACATCTTCCGGCTTCATGCCCTCCGTCAGCGCTTTTCTCACCGCTTCCACGAGCTCCTGACGTCCGCCGTAGTTGATGGCCATGTTCACGGTCAGCCCCGTGTTGTCCTTCGTCGTCATAACTGCCCGCGTTATTTCCGCTTTCACCTTTTCGGGCAGTGCGGACATGTCACCCAGCGTACGGATGCGCACATTCTTCTGGTGCAGCTCTGGCAGTTCCTTCATCAGGTATTCTACCAGCAGCGACATCAGCACATCCACCTCGCCCTCGGGGCGTTTCCAGTTTTCTGTGGAAAACGCGAACAGCGTCAAATACCGGATGCCGATATCGGAGCTCATGCGGATGATGGTGCGCACGCGCTCCACACCTGCACGATGCCCCGCGCTGCGCGGCAGGCCGCGCTTTTTGGCCCATCGCCCGTTGCCGTCCATGATGACAGCCACATGCGCAGGCAGATGCTGCGTATCGATCTGGCCGTAAATACGCGTATCCGGCCGGCGCCGCCAGCCAAACAGTATATCCGCTATAACGCCCAACCGCTACTCCTAACCTGCCTGTGTCTTGAACTCAGACACGGTGATCTCGATGCTATTATTGCCCACGCTTCGCTGGCGTATAACACGGGTTGAATCCGCTCCGTCTACGCCGCGGCGGGATCTGTACTCGCTGCGCTCAACATCAAAGCCACACTTTTCCAACAGACTTTTGGCTTCTTCCTCACGCAGCCCGATGACGCACGGTATCATACCGACATGATCTCTTTCTCTTTTTCCTTTACGATATCATCAATCTGTTTGGTAAATTCATTCGTCAGCTTCTGTACTTCTTCTTCCAGATCGTTAAAATCGTCCTCGGTGATTTCGCTCGCTTTTTTGGCTTTCTTGAACGACTCGTTCGCATCCCGTCGAATTGAGCGCACCGCCACCTTGGCCTCCTCGCCCTTCTTGTGGATGGTCTTGGCCAGATCCTTGCGGCGTTCCTCCGTCAGTTCGGGTATCACCAGACGAATCACCTTGCCGTCGTTGGTGGGGTTAATGCCAAGGTCCGACTTCTGAATCGCTTTCTCAACGTCACCGATCATTTTGACATCCCACAAAGAGATCACCAGCATACGCGGTTCAGGCGCAGAGACGTTGCCAATCTGGTTAAGCGGCGTCGGCGTACCGAAATAATCTACCGCGATGCCATCCAGCAGCTGCGGGTTGGCCCGGCCTGCCCTGATGTGCGACAAATCTTTTTTAAAAACGGCAATAGTCTTCTCCATCTTTGATTTGGCCGTATCCAGCGCTTCATTCTTAATCTGCATAATCTTAACCTCCTGTCACATTTTTGCCCTAAAGCGTTTATTTTATGGCGCAGAGTTGATCCGCGTCCCAATATTGTCTCCCATCACCACGCGTTTGACCCCGTCCGCCACATCAAGGCCGAAGCACACGATGGGAATCTTGTTGTCCATACACAGCGAAACCGCCGTGGTGTCCATCACCGAAAGGCCTTGGTTGATCACGTCGATGTAGCTGATGAAGTCATACTTCTTCGCGTCCGGGTTCAGCTTGGGGTCGCTGTCGTACACACCGTCCACATTCTTGGCCAGAAGTATCAGCTCCGCTTCTATCTCGGCCGCCCGGAGCGCCGCCGCCGTATCCGTCGAGAAATACGGATTGCCGGTCCCGCAGGCAAATATCACCACCCGGCCCTTCTCCAGATGCCGCATCGCACGCAGCCGGATATAAGGCTCCGCGATGGAACGCATCTCGATTGCGGTCATCACACGGGTTTGCATGCCCTTGTTCTCCAGCGCGTCCCGCATCGCCAGCGCGTTGATCACGGTGGCCAGCATGCCCATGTGATCCGCCGTTGTGCGGTCCATGCCGACGCCGCTGCGGCCGCGCCATATGTTGCCGCCGCCCACGATAATGCCGATCTCCACACCCATCTTTGCCACTTCGATCACCTGATCGGCAACCAGGCTCATCACGTCGAAATCAAAGCCGGACTTTCCGTTACCAGCCAGGGCTTCCCCGCTGATCTTCAGTATTATTCTTTTGTATTTTGGCATAGAACGCTTCCTTCCATTACCGCAGTCACCCGGTTTTCGGTTGGCAAAGCTTCAAGTGGCTTTGCAGAAAGGGGAGAGCTGTCCCGCGGCTCTCCCCCTGTTACCAACTTATTTGGAAGCCTGTTTCATGACCTCTTCCACAAAATCATCTTTTCTCTTTTCCAGTCCCTCGCCCATCTCGTATCGGGTGAAGCGCCGGATAGATATCTTCTCGCCCATTTCCCCGATCTTCTCGCTGACCAAATCCTTGATCGACTTGTCGGGATCCTTCACGAACGCCTGCTCCACAAGACAGAATTCCTTGAAGTACTTCTGGATGCGCCCTTCCACCATCTTGTCGATAATTTTCTCGGGCTTACCCTCGGCCAAAGCCTGAGCACGCAGAATCTCCTTCTCGTTCTCAATCACGTCAGCCGGTACATCGGCAGATTCGAGATACAGCGGGTTGGCAGCCGCGATCTGCATCGCGATATCCTTTACCAGCGTCTTGAAAGCCGGTGTTTTGGCCACAAAGTCGGTCTCGCAGTTCACTTCAACGAGTACGCCGATCTTGCCGCCCATATGGATGTAGCTTTCCACAATGCCTTCCGCTGCAATGCGGCCGGCCTTCTTCGCCGCCGAGGCGAGGCCCTTCTCGCGCAGAACCTTGATGGCTTCGTCCACGTCGCCATCGCACTGCGTGAGCGCGTTCTTGCAGTCCATCATCCCGGCACCCGTCTTCTCACGGAGCGCCTTAACATCTGTAGCCGTAATCATCTATTTCACACTCTCCTTGTGCTAAATTGCCTTACTCTACGGTTTCCGCGACGACGGCTTCTTCAACCACGTACGCTTCTTCCACTTTATCATCCTGTTCGCTCCGAACGGTGGTCGGAACCACGTCCACAAGCTGCTCACCCTGCTTGGCTTCCAATACCGCATCAGCCATCTTGGACGCCAGCAGCTTGACCGCACGGATGGCATCGTCGTTGCCGGGAATCACATAATCGATCTCGTCCGGATCGCAGTTTGTGTCCACGATGCCCACCAACGGGATATTCAGCGAATGCGCTTCCGCAATGGCGATACGCTCCTTGCGCGGATCCACTATGAATATGACGCCCGGCAGTTCCTTCATGTTCCGGATACCGCCCAGGTTTTTCTGCAGTTTTTCGTGCTCGTGGCGCAGTTTGATGACTTCCTTCTTGGGCAGCAGCGCAAACTCGCCGTTTTCCTCCATCTTCTCGATTCTCTCAAGGCGCCGTATACGGCTGCGGATGGTCTTGAAGTTGGTGAGCATGCCGCCCAGCCACCGCTGGCTCACGTAGTACATGCCGCAGCGCTGCGCTTCCTGCTCAACGGATTCCTGCGCCTGCTTCTTGGTGCCCACAAACAGCACGGTCTTTCCTTCCATAACCGCGTCGCGCACAAAAAAGTACGCGTGCTCCACCATTTTCACCGTCTTTTGCAGGTCGATGATGTAGATACCATTGCGTTCCGTGAAGATATACTTCTTCATCTTGGGGTTCCAGCGACGTGTTTGGTGCCCGAAATGAACACCCGCTTCTAAAAGCTGCTTCATTGAAATGACTGACATATTTTCCTCCTCGTTTTTTACCTCCCACCGCTTCGTCTTTGTTGCACAACCCAGTTTTATGCTGGGCACGAATGCAAAAATCGGCGATGGTGTGACATACATTGTGGATTATAGCACAGGGTTTTTCGATAATCAATAATTAATTGCTCCAAAATGAGGCTTCTTTTCGGAGAGGGCTTGCGGCTGGCCAATGACGCTTCATCATGTTTTGGTGATGATAATGCCTTCCACACGCCGGCCGCGCCCTCGCAGTCGTCCAGCACCACTTCCAGCTCACGCAAACCTTTTTCATCCTGATGAGATCGATGGGGTCTTTCTCGTTGGCAAAAAGCGTACATGGCCATCCATGCAATGAACTCACTCGGGTATGTCGGCGTCCGTCCGCCTCTTCAAGCGCTTGATGGAGATCACTTCGTCAAACACCACCAGCAAGCTGCCCACAATCAGCATCATGTAATAGGTGAGGAAACGCCAGATCAGCATCGCAACCGCCACAACGCTTTGCCCAAAAAATGGTGTAAAAAACAGAACGAACCCGCCTTCGGAGGCTCCGGCCGCGCCGGGCAGCGGCACAAACGACACAGCCAAAAACAGCATCGCCTCCATCGTGAAAATGTCTATGATGTTGTTCGCCGAATATCCAAAGGATAAATATATCAGGTACGGTATGACAAACAGGAACGACAGATTCAGCACAGAGATAAAGTACGAGCCCAATGCGCGCAGTTTATACTTGGAAATATACGCTGCCGCTGTGTGATAATCGTCTATTGTGTGTTCGAAGTTTTCAATCGTCCGATCCTTGGCTTTGACAATTTTAAATCTGCAGAGCAGAGAAATCAGTCCACGTCCGATCTTCATCACCAGCTTTTTGTTAATGATGGTCAGAATGATGAACACCACTGCTGCGAGATTTACCAAAAAACCAAGCACCGCCAGCCAGAACGCTTCATTGTGGTTGGTATAAAAATAAGCCCCGCGCAGGCACATACCGGCAATGTAAATGGAGCAAAGAGACAATTCATAGATAACGAATTTAATACACACGATGCACGTGGCCGTGCCCACCGGCACCTTGTTCCGGCGCATGTAAACCACCTGCATCGGCTGTCCGCCGGTGGACGACGGAGTCAATGCACAATAATAAAGCCCAATAAGCCCAACCTTTATGGACTGCAGGAGTGGTTCTTTCTTGTACATATATTTTGTGATATCGTGCAGCAGCAGCGCGTCCATCAGCCAGTACAGCAACAGCGCGGCCACACAGGAAAACAGCCACCAGATATTAAAATTCTCCAAAGCCCGACCGATCTCTTCAAGATCTGCCGCAAACAAAAGAATGACGATAATCGCTACAATCGTCACGCCCATATATATGAAGCTGAATAAATGCGTTTTTTTCTTTTTCATTAACCTTCCGCCAATCGCTGACAGCATCATAACAGATCAGGCTGAAAAAATCAAGAAACCCCCTGTCAGGCTCTCAATAACCGGGCATCAGCTTGTAAGCTTTATGTTTTTTAATCCGGGAATATCACTCCGCCCTTTTAATGGCCTGACTCTTCTTTAAGTCAATTAAATAAAGGTAGCGCTGATATGCCACATCTATCGCGTTTTCCCAGCTGCGATAAAGCGATGTGCGCGCCGCTTCTCCTGCCTCGAAAGCCTTTTGCGGGTTGTGGATGATAAATCTGATCACCTCAGAGAGAGACGCAGCATTATTTTGTATCAAAAAGCCGTTCTGGTCCGTAACTCCCTGAGATGTGCTGGAACCGCGCACAAAAACGGTGGGGCAGCCGCAGGCAGCCGCTTCGCGCGGCACCAGCGACGACGTGTCATAAAGCGAAGGAAAAAGCATCGCACTGCAGCGCAGATAGATGTCAGCAATCAGTTCCCGGTCCTGTATGCGGCCTGCAAATGTAACCTTGTCTTTCATGCCGAGTTCGCACACCATGCTCTCCATATCGGCGCGGCGCGCGCCGTCGCCCACAAAGAGCATATGGAATTTGGCACCTTCTTTGTGGACCCGCCCCAAGGCTTCGATCACCATCTTGAGGTTCTTCTGCCAGATATGCTGCCCGATATAAAGAAAAAGCGGCGTCTCAGAGTCGATTCCAAACCGGCTGTTGACGATTTCGTCCTTCTGCGGGCTGCGGTACCGGATGTCTATATCGCATCCGTTTTCCATAATATAAACGTCGCCTTCATATCCGTATTCGCGCAGCGTTTCCACGGACGCATCGTTGACCGTCCAGACCTCGTCGGCCGATTCGTAAAAAGAGGCAATCATCTGAAGGACGCCCTCTACGATCTTATCCGATTTGAGCGCCGCCTTAAAGTCATCCTTATATTTTGAATGGAACGTCGCAACAAAGGGAATGTCTCGTTTGCGGGCAATGCTTTTCGCGGCCAGACCGGAAGTAAAAGGGCAATGGGCATGCACAATATCGAACGGTATCTTTTTAAGATCTAGCCAAAATGACGTATGCATCTGCGGCAGCCCAAAACGGTATTCGTGCCGCGTGGGTACCTTTACGGAAGAATATCGGTATACCGGATACTCGTAATCGTCAATCGCATCCGGATACTTGGGCGTGACCACACAGCAGGAGCCGTATTTCTTGTTCATCCAGTGGGCGTAATTCTTAACCACGTTGGCAACTCCGTCCACAATGGGCGGAAACGATTCATTAAACTGGCCGATTGTGATGTTCATCCCTTGTATAGCCTCCCTGGATCCGCGGTTCCCCCCGCGCGAACCCAAATCATTATAGCAAACCCCTACGCTTTTTCAATCGGCATTTTGTAAACAATTGATTGCCTAAAACCGAACCATTTGTAAACAATTAATTACTCAAGACCATATCAAGTAAAAAATAAGTAAGCCAAAAACACCCATTATCGGGCGTTCAGGCAGAAACAGCTTATCAGTCGATGATCTCGTCGATCAAGGTCTTCAAGTCTTCTTTTTCCTTAGGATCTTTGAACGATAACGAAAAGTCGTCCGGCTTGTCATCGTTCTCATATATCCAGGAATAATCATCATACTTGGGCTTATAATCGCTGATGCTTTTAGGAGCTGCCTTGGGCGCATCCGCCGGAGGCTGAATCGGCCGATCCTGCTGAGGCTTTATCGCTTCTTCCTCCGCAGGCTGCTTGTTTTCAGACGACGCCGACGGGAGATCCCCAGATTCCAGTGCGCCCAGCATCTTGTTGATCTCGTAAAGCTCCATGAACCCCGCCTGATCTTCCGCAGTCTCATCCGCCTCTTCTGCCTTTACCAACGGCAGAGAGACACTTTCCGGAATATCCAGTGCCGGCTCGGGCTGCATTTCGAGATCAGAAACATCCGGCAAATTCAAGCCGGGCATGTCTCTTAAGCTCTGAGTGATGTCCTTGTCGATGCGGTTTAATGCCTCGGTATTGATGCCGCCGCCAAAAGGCGGCTCTTCCTGCCCGAAGTAACTGCGAAATGTTTTTTCAAAATGCGCAGCCTGCGCGTTAACCATGTTGGCAAAGCTGGTAGCAAAGCCCTGCGCGCAGCCTTTAAGCTCCTGCAGCTTAACCTCCGCGTCGGCAAGCTCTCTGGTTGCCTGCTCTGCCCGCTTGCGAGCCGTGGTATCAGCACTGCTGATCACCAGCTCGGCTTTTCGCGATGCGTCATTGATGATGCGTTCGGCGGATTTCTGAGCGGAAACAAGCGTGTTCATGATAGTGTCTTCGGCTTCCTTGACCTTCCGCGCCTGTTCTCTTAGAGTCGCCAGTTCATTCTTCATTATCGCATTTTCGTTCTGAAGCTCTTTGAATTCGTCGATAATCTGATCGAGAAACTTGTCGACTTCATCTTCATCATATCCTTTAAAGGAACGCTTAAATGTTTTTTCCAGTATATCCTTAACCGATAAAGGCACGCCTATACCCCTTTCCCACTTTTTCGCAGATCAATAGCTTTAATATCCCCTTTTGATCCAAGGCTATACGCGACATGCCACAAGCGCAGCCTGCGGCATGTCGGTCAGCACATATAAAGCTTATCAGTCAAATCTGCGAAAACCATCACGGGTGCTCCGCTCGTCGGCATTCTGTGCAATATCGACATTGGACGGCGCCACAACGAATATGCTTCTGGCCACCTTCTTGATATCGCCGCCCAGTGAATACACCGCGCCGCCGACAAAATCCAGAATCCTCTGACCCAGCTCCACGTCCATCTCATCAAGGTTCATGATGACCGGCTTTCTGGCCTTCAGATTGTCGATGATGCACTCTGCCTCTTCATAGCTGGACGGCTGGAACACCAGCATGCGCATTTTCGAAGCGGAATTCGGAAGCCCGACCACCTTGCCTTGCTTGCGCTTGGGCAGTCTTTCTTCCGGCTCTTCCATCATCTCTTCTTCGTAGAATTCTTCTTCTTCGTCCATGATCTCGTCATTTTCGAATTCTTCTTCCTCAAGGCCAACCGCGTCTAAGATACGGTTAAAAAAACCTCTCGCCATAGTATTTGTAACCCCCTGAATAATTTAATTTGACCTCGCCCCAAATACGGCCGTGCCGATCCTGACCACATTTGAGCCTTCCTCTATGGCGGCTTCAAAATCGTCCGACATACCCATCGAAAGGTATTCAAACCCGGTATACACTTTTCTAAAACGATCATAGAGCATGCGCATTCTTTCGAAATACTGTCTGTTATCACCCGCATCACTGACTGCCGGCGGTATCGCCATCAATCCTTTGATGTGGATGCTCCTCATATCAGACAACTGCTCTAAAAATTGTTCCAGCTCCTCTTCGTATATGCCGGATTTCGTCGGTTCTTTGGCGATGTTGAGCTGCACAAGCGCACCAAGCTGCGTGCCTTTTATATGGCACTGTCTTTGAATCTCCTGCGCTAATGTGACCCTGTCCAATGAGTGCAGCAAATGCACACCTCCGTCAGTCAAATACTTGACTTTGTTGGTCTGCAGCGGCCCGATGATATGCCAGATGCAGCCATCTCCCAAAACCTCACGTTTTTTGAGATATTCCTGCACCCGGTTTTCGCCAAAATTCAGTATCCCAGCTTTTATTGCCTCGGATACTGCAGCGGCGTCCACCGTCTTGCTGACCGCTATGATAGTGATATCGCTGCGACTCCTGCCTGTTTTTCTTGCGCTGGCATCAACCCTCTCTTCGATCATTCTGATGTTGTGTTCAATGCTGGTCATCTATCCCCCACCTTTGGTCAAGGTGCCATCGACTATTCCCTGATAAGCTGTCCCACATCGAGCGTCGGCTGCCCTTCATAGGTTTTTACAAATACATAACCCCCATCGTCGGCGACAACCACCACCGGTACGATCTGCCCGTCCGCGGTCTCCACGTAATCCACCTCATCAGAAGTCTTCACACAGCCTGCCGGAATGCGAAGCCCTTCCTGGATGTTGTACAGCCTGGCTGATACGCGCCTGTCGCCCAGCAAAGGGCCAATATTATCCTGTATCAGTATAGTATACACATAGCCGTCATTATTTTCAAGCTTTGTTGTATTAAAAACCACGCCGGTATACTGAGTTTCCAGATAATCATCAAAAACGAGCGAAAAAGCGTTTCCCACATACATTTCGGGTATCTTTTTCTCACTCAGCATTACCACATACCATTCGTTTTCATCGACAACGCGATACAGCGGTGCGGTCGCCTGATCCTCTTCATCAGTCTTCACCGTTTTGCCCGCTTCAACTTCTTGCAATGTCTTCTTGGTGAAACGCCCGATGTTGTCCTTGGTCATCAGCGCTTCACACCCGTCAAAGTAGAAACTGACGGTGCCGCTCTCCTTGGCGTTGAGGCTGGTGCGCCATCCGGCAATCTGTGTCAGCAGCTCCGTCTCCTCTGAATAATACCCGCGCAGCGTGTCGTCCGGCATGACAGAGCTCTTCTGGTAAGTCATACGCTCATCCAGCAGCGCAGCCATTTCACGCTCAAGCGGCAGCGTCCTGTTCAGCTCACCGTCAGCCACCGCCTGCTCGATCTCTTTGGCCTTGGCGTCAATGTTGCTGTTTATATCGTTGAGCTGCTCATCGATGATGCCCGCCTGCAGTTCGTTTGTCTGATAATCCAGTATCGTCTTTTGCAGATCCAGCAATATGGACAGCGTCTCATCGTTGTAACCCCATTCGTATACCTCGATGATGGGGTCTCCCTCGTCCACATGCTGGCCTTCCACCGCAATAAAATCCGTTTTACCGTAATTCTTAGCCTCGTAGACGACCTCACTGCGCAATACAAGCATGTCATATTTGGCGCTGAATTCCGTGCTGGCCCATTCCACCGGTGCCGTAGGCTGGCCCCGCAGCACCAGAAACAGCGTTACCGCTGCTGCCGCCACTGCCGCAAGCAGATACAGGTAGAACTTCAGCTTTGGTTTGCGCCTCACCGTCACCCTGCGGTTCATGGATTGCGGCGGACGCTCATAATGATAACGG
>JAEZHF010000074.1 GCA_023416745.1 Bacillota bacterium | reverse complement strand
GAGAATCCAGAAAAGGCTTGGATATATGTCACCGAAAGAATATCTTAAATCATTGAAAGCAGAGAAAACGGAGAGGTCAGACAGGGTAGCTTAGCAAATTGTCTACAAAATAGTTGACGTCCCGTTGACGTCCCGGTAGCTTAGCAAATTGTCTACAAAATAGTTGACGTCCCAAAATATAACGATAACATTAAAATACTATATAAGTATATAGTGAGTAGAAGCCAAGGGGATTTATCGCTTAAGTTTTTCACAAATGAAATCTATAAAATGTTTATAGATAGTGCTGTCTCAGATTTTGATAGTTTAGTTTTACATTTTGCCAGCATGCCACTGGTTGATTATACTTTTATTAGGCCACTTAATGGTATTACGTTAAGTTCAGATATTATTGAGAAAGGGAGATATACCTTTATAAATCTTAAATATTTTCAAGAATACATTATATTAAATAATTACAATTATAAATTGGATTATATAGATATTTTTTTAAAAGATTTGGATGATCAACAATGTTGCTTTGTTGAGACTAAATGTCAAGCAATTGATTATGATAAAGCTGTTGATATTAGTGATATATTATGCAAGAGATTGGATAATTTTATTCGATATATGTTTGGTCACAGAGATAGCAATACAACATTTGGTGTTTTTAATTTTAACTCAGATATAACTGGTGGTCATATTTGTTTTATTCCAGAGCAGCTATATAAAGTTGCTTTTGGAAGAAGGCATGGAGGAACTTTTCGCTGTATAAATTTAGAGAAAGATAACTGGTTCTTTTCAAAAGACAACGGAAACGATCACATTTGGAGTCTTCAAAATAAACAACCTCTAAACGTAATTGATCAAAGAATTTTACGTGCAGTTGACTGGATTGGAATGTCTCTTAATGAAAAAGAAATCAACATAGCATTTATTCAAGCTGCTTTTGCAATAGAATGCATATTACAAGATCAAGATGATTTTATTACAAAAAGCATAACTGCTCAGATATGTGAATATGCAGCATTTATAGTGGGTTATAGTAAAGATACTAGGATTGAAATACAAGAGTTAACAAAAAAACTTTATCGCATGAGGTCAAAGATAGCGCATGGCCAACGGGATGATAATATTGAACCCGAATTACTGAATGTTATTTGGTTAGCTAAACAAATAATAATATCATTTTGTGTAAAACCAGAATTAAGATCAATTCAAACTGTAGATAGTTTAAGAACTTTTATAACGAAACAAAGATACTCTTATTGATTCATTATACATAGTAGTATAATAAGTTCAGTGAGGTTTAATAACTTACCTTTCTCCATAAGCGGAGGTATAGATTAAAATTATTCATTACAAAAAGGTATTAGGATGTTTTATTTTAAAAGAGAATGCAACGATGATGAAGGAGATGGCGGCATGTATCTTTGTGGTTAATTGTATCAGATTTGCTTTCTCCTTTACTAGAAGTAAAAAACATACCCATTATGATTAATTCAAGTCAAATAAGAGCATTTTCTCATCTTTTTAGATTGCTTATGTTTATCGTGATTACTATTTTAGATTATACCAAATCATCATTTCTTTTTTCTGTGGAAACATGGACAATTCTCAAGGGGGCCATATATCCTGCAATTATCACTGCGATTTTTTTGAAAGTTTCCTTAAGGCAGTTAGTATATGTAAAAAAGAGAAAGGAGCTGAATGAGCAGCCGGAAATAAACTTGTATAAAAATCAAGAGCTACCCCCGCTCGCAATACGGCAACCCGCCGTTGGCGCCGTGGTGTTCCCGGCAGGCGTCGCAGTTCTTGTAGCGCGGGCAGTTCTTTTTCTTGCAGGGGCACAGGTCGGGGTTCCAGCGGGCAGCCTGCTGTTCTTTCAGCTTATCGAACTTCTTCTTGCGCTGCTTGTTGACGGCGGCGGCGCCGTGGTACGAGAACCACGCGATGACGGGTCCCCATTCGCGCACGGGGGATATGGGCTTGAAGTGGATCACGCCCGGGCTGTTGTCCGGATGGCCGGGGCAGACGTCCTTCTCCTCGCCGTCCACCGTCACGCGGCACCACATGTGGCCGGACACGAACGGCTTGATGACGACGCCGTCGAGCACCGTTTCGGGTATCTCGTTGCGGATTGCGTGCACAAGGCGGCTCTGTATGCCGAGCTTCGCCAGTATGCCGTTGAGTGCGCTGGCCTGATGCCAGCAGTAGCCGCGTCCCTTCTCAAAGGCCTGCTCGGGCGAGTCGTATGAGTTGGTGTATGAGTACGTCATTTGAGCGTTTACCAGCGCCTGCGCGCAGGCCACCAGCTCCCAGCCGGAAAGGCCGGTGCCGCGGCACTGCAGGGCGGCTTCGTCGATCGTCATGGCACGTTCCTCCGTCGTCTGCATTATACCACACAGAGGCGAAAGCGGCATACCGTATCTCATCTTATAACAAACATTTGCCATTTAATTATCAGGGCGCTATTAAATGGAAACGCAATCCATAGTTGACAAATGATAGGGCGCATGTTATCATGAATATATCCATTGAATTGGAGAGGATACAAGGCATTTCGTATGGCATACGAGGTGTCTTTTCCTTTGAAAGCACCGGGGTTTTCCGCGGCGGCTGTATTTTTTATTGCAATTTTAGGAGGTCAGTATGAAAAGACGGATCATGATGACAGAAAAGGACAGAGATAAGCTTCAGGAAATGATCAATGACATACTGCTGACGGAGGTGGACGGCACCGAGCACGTGAAGGCGCTGGACGACGAGATGCAGCGCGCTGCCTTTCTGCCGTCGCACAAGATACCGCCGGATGTAATCACGATGCGCTCGAAGGTGTGCCTGTCGTTCGGGGACGGCGAGGACGAGGAGTATACGCTGGTGTATCCGGACGAGGCGGATTTGTCCGAGAACCGCATATCCGTGCTGTCGCCTGTGGGCACGGCCATATTGGGCTACCGCGCTGGCGACGTGATCAAATGGAGCGTGCCGGACGGCAGTGTCGCCATCCGTATTAAAAGCGTCGTGTATCAGCCCGAAGCCGCGGGCGACGAATAGCGGTTATTTTGCCAGCAGCTTTTTAAGGAGGTTTTCGTTCAGCAGGTGCACCGTCTTGAACGCGCCGTCCACGAACACCGCCCAGTTGTTGAACACGCCGGGCACCGCTTTGGCGGCCTCGGCGGAATCTACCGGTACGGAATGGAACACAATGCCGTTTTCGGCGCAGTAACGGGATATCTGCTCGATGCAGTCAGCGATGTACGGGCACTGCGGGCTGTGATAGACCGCAATGCCGGGGAGGTCGGTGTGCAGGCGGCGCGCGCTGTCGGTGAAGCGGGGCTTGCTGCCGTCGAACGACAGCGCCAGCAGCTCGTAGTCGCCCAGCGTGTCCGCCGTCTCAAAGCCGAAGCGCAGCAGAAACTTTTTGTCAGACAGGAACGGCGTCTTCTTTTTGGCGCTGAGCACGCACACGCCGGACTTGCCCTGCGCCTTGGCGTCCGCGATGCACGCGTCCAGCAGCGAGCGCCCGTGGCCCTTGCCCGCGAAGCTGCCCGACACCCACAAACAGTGGATGTAGATGGTGTTATCGCCCTCCACCGACGCCCATGCGGATTCAATGGGCGCGTATTCGATGAACACCTTGCCCTGCGCGTCCAGCTTGCGGAACACATGACCTTCGGCCAGCCGTTCGGTCAGCCAGCTCCTCTTAGCGGCGACGCCCGCCTGATGCTTTTTGTCCGCGATGGCGCAGCACAGGTGCTCGCTGCCGATGTTCTCTTTTGTTAAGCTGATATACATGTCAGACATGTGATTTCCCCTCAAATATAGTATTCGCCGCTGATGCGTACAATGGCGCTGCCGCCGAACTGCACGCGTCCGTCCGGCGCGGCCAGATGCACGGTGTTGAACACGCGGTCATTGCCGCCCTGCTCGACACGGATGCTTGCGCCATCCCACAGGCTGTGCTTTAGCATGTAATTTCCGAAGGCGCTGTTGCCCGAGCCGGTGGCTGGGTCCTCCAGATAGCCGAAGCGCGGCGCGAAAACCCGCGTATGCGCGTGAAAATCTGCGCTGGCGGTTTCCATCGAGAATATCAGTATGATATCGATATGTTGGGCTTCGCAGAACGCCTTGAGCTGTGCCTCGTCGGGGAACACGCTGATTTCGTCGGCAAGGCTGGCGACGGGCACGATGAGCGTGGCCAGCCCCGCGTTAATCACGTCGATGGGGGTGCGGTCGGACAGGCTGTCTTCCGGCAGCCCCAGCGCGGCGGCGGCTTCCGCCCGCGTTAGCGCCGTGCCGATGAGGATGGCTTCGGGGGCCGTGATGAACACCGCGCCCAGGTCAGCAGCCCGGTTGGACACCGCCAGCACACCCTTCTTGTTGGTCTGCACCGTGATCAGCGGTTTTTCGGTGAAGCGGGGGTCGCTCGCCGCCAGGTCGTACAGGCAGGCGATGGTGCCGTGGCCGCAAAAGTCCACCTCGCACTCGGAGGAGTAGTACGTCAGCTTTACGTCCGCGATATCGCTCGGCTCGCAGTACACCACCTCGGACACGAAGCCCTTGTGCTGTTTGGCGACGGCGAGCATTTCCTCCGGCGTCAGCGTTTCACCGGGCGCGAGGTAGAGGCACGCCGCCGGGTTGCCTGCGGAACCGCCTGCCGCGAACGCGTCGATCTTTTTGTAGCTGTATGCTTTCATATGAAGTCCCTCCCTGTTGGCTCATCGGCATATTCGCAATTATACCATATAAAGGGTGAGAGGGGAAAGTTGTATAAAAGAGCCGCTGACTACATTGTCATGCAGAGCGCAGCGAAGCATCCCCTTCTGAAGTGCGTTGACTATGGGGTTCACGCATGGGGTATCGCGGGCTCGGAATGACAATAGGGGAGAAAGACAGGTTTGTTGGTTGATATCACCGGACTCCGCCGCATCAGATATACCGCCGGGTTCTTTTGCAGTAATCCGCGTAGGCCGCACCGTATATGTTCTTCAGCGAGGCTTCCTCGCGCAGTATCTGGCGGTGGATGAGCGCTGTGACAGCTGCGAAGCAGAGCAGCAGCACCCAGTTCGCGAGCATCAGGAATATGCCGCAGAATAAGAGTATGAAGCTGACGTAGATGGGGTTGCGGCTGACGGCGAAAACGCCCATAGTCACCAGCGTGCCCGGATGGTCTTCGTCGATCCCCACGCGAAAGCTCTTGCCGAAGGCAATCAGGCTGAGCAGGAAGCAAACCAGCCCCAGCGCACACAGACTGGCGCCCGCCCACGCCATCCCAGCGCTGTCAAACAGCGCATGACCCAACGTCGGCCAACCGAACGTTTCGGCCAGCACGATATAGATGTACAGCAGCGCAAACGGCGGAATAATAAAATCCTTCCTGTCCATAGCGCCGAATTTGAACGCCGCGATGACTTTGGCTTTGAGCAGCAGCACGCGGCCCGCCACCAGCAGAATCAACAGCGCGAGCGCCGCCGCCGCGATATACTTTTGCATTGTCGGACTCCGTTCTGCTTAGTACGCAAAAAATACTTCAGTGGCAGTCCGCCTCCCCGAAATACTCTTCCAGCACTTCGCCGCTCTTCTTCATCGCGCGCGCCGCCTCCACGCCCACAAAACGCCAGTGCCACGGCTCATAGATCACGCCGGTGAGGGACACCTTGTCCTTCTTGTACCGCAGCGTGAAGCCGTAGTCCTGCGCGTTGGCGTCCAGCCATTTGAACGCGTCTGTCTCCGCGAAGCCCTTGTTGCGCTTGGTGTAGGAGGGGGTGACGATGTCCAGCGCGAGCCCGGTCTGGTGCTCGCTGGTGTTCGGTCGTGCCGTGATCGTCGCGGCTTCCTTCTCGGCGTCCTTGCGGCTTAAGCCCTTATCCAGATAGCTTCTCACCTTCTCCTCGAACAGCTCCTTCTGGCGGTCGTAGCTGCGGTAGGCGTCCACCAGCTGAAACCGGATGCCGTCCGCCCTGGCGTCCGCGAACATCTCCTCGCTGATATCGCGTATGCGCTTGTCCACCTGACCGCCCGCAAAATCCGCAAGTGACACGGAGAAGCCGTCCGGCAGTACACATGCGGGGCTGACGAGTATGGACGCCCAGTCGCCCATCGGCACTTTGGTTTCGGGCCGGTGCCGGGGGATGGTGTAGTCACGGCTGACGTAGCCGGTAACGCCGTCGTAGGTGATGTGTGCCCAGTCGCCCTCGTAGGCGATCACGTCCGCCGTCGCGCCGCCGGGCAGAGGTCCTATGATCTCGCCGCTTTTGCTGGCCGTGCCGCGTATGTTCACCGAATCGTCAGCCGTGCATACCAGCTGTCCCGCGTATTCCGGCTCGGGTGTGGCCGTGGGCGCGGGGGACGGAGTGGGGTCGGGCGGTGTGGTGGCAACGGGGGAGGGCAGCGACGTGGCACCAGGTGCGGGCGAAGCCGTGAGTGTGGGCGCTGCTGCGGTGAGTGCGGCGGTGGGCGCAGGTGCATTGGCCGGGGCTGTGCAGCCGCTCAGCAGCAATAAAATCAGGGCGAACGCAACGCCGCGTCCGCCTCTGTGCAATACTGTTCTGTTAGGGTTACATGTTTTCTTCATATTAATATAATATCACAGACTCCGGCTGCTGCACAGCCGCCTTATACCTCGGGAGTGGACTCCACCGTTGGCTCCGGTGTGGGTGCCGGCGTCGGTACCGGTGTCGGTGCCGGTGTCGGTGCCGGCGACGCTGTCGGCTTCACTGTGGGCGACGGCGTCGGCTTGGCCGTGGGTGTCGCCGTGGGCTTAGGTGTCGCCGTGGGCTTAGCCGTGGGCGTTGCCGTCGGTTTGGGTGTCGCTGTCGGCTTGGGCGTCGCCGTGGCCTTGGGGGTCGCCGTCGGTTTGGGCGTGGCCGTGGGTTCGGGCGTCACCGTGGGCGAGGCTTCCGGCGTTCCTGTGGGCGCAATCGTCGGCGTTGCCGCAGGTGTCGGCGTGGGTGTCGGCACCACTCCCGCTGCCAGCGGCAGAGACTCGTCCGGCTCGGGCGGCAAGGCCTCGGCATACACGGTCGACATCGGGCCAATCGCGCTTGTCGGCAACTTCGCATCGTTGTTGTTCAGCAGTAGGAACAGCGCGGCCACCGTCAATATCAGCGCGAGAGCAGCCGCAATGATGATGCGGCGTGTTCTGACCGTTTGGGACCTGGGCGGCCGCACCGCCGGGTAATCCTGCGCGCCTGTCCTGCCGCGTCTGCCTTCCGTATCCGCCATCGGCTTATTCCTGCCGCGCCTGCCGCCTTTGTAGGGGGGCGTGTCGAGGAACAGCGCATCATCATCCAGCATGTCCAGCTCGCTGTCGTCCAGCGGAAGCCGAACCGGCCTGCTGGTGCGTGCCGGGTGCTTTTTCGCCGGAATATCAGCCGTTGGCTTCGGTGCGGCGTGACGGACAGGCGCCTTCCGGGCGGGCGCGGGGGAGGCAACCGCAGCGGCATCGCTGCCCGAGACCGGAACGCTGCGCGATGGGATGGTCTGCGCCGCGGCTGCTGGCTCTTCCGCGAGGGAATGAGCCGTCTTGTTTGCGATACGGCTGCCGGGCGTTGCCGCAGTATCCGACTCCTCGGCAAAGATGTCCGCGTTCAGTGCCTTCATCGCCATACGGCTGGCGGGACGGCGGCGGAGCGTGTCAGCAGGTTTGTCCGTCTTTACGGCCGGTTTGCGCCCCGGTTCGGGAACCGGCGCACGGCGGACGCCATCAGGCAGCTGCTGCGCAGTTTGTCTGGCTTGTGTGGTCTGTCCGTTTTGCGGCGCTTCACTTTGCGGAATAGCCCTTCTTTTGGCGTGCGCGGCCGGTACGGCAGCGGGCCGGCGTCCGGGCTCGGGAACGGGTGCGCGGTAAACCGCCGCCTCCTTCCGCGGCAGCGCCTGAAGATACGGCGAATCAGCCCGTGAACGCTTCGCCTCCGGGGAGGGTATGGCAGCATCGCGGGTTACGCTGTCTGCGGGCACAGCGGGCTTGGCCGGCTTGATCGTTTTGACCTTGAAATAATCCCGCCCTTGAGGCAAGGGATACTGCGGCCTGTGTGTGCTGTTTATTTTTGAAACGGCAGAGCCTTGTTTCTTGTTCATACCTTTTACACTCCTGTGTCTGTAAACCGACTTTTCGGTCCCACTATCATAACTCAAATATTACGAAAAGTCAAAGAAATGTAACAAAAAAGACACAATTACCGAATTATATCCAGCTATGGATACAGTCGGAAAAAGTGCTCACAAGATGTTGCACTGCGGCGAAAAATGTGCAGTGTGTTCTGTTACCATATGCATAGAGAAAGGAGAACTCTATGCCAAGTAACAATTCAAAGTACACGGAAGAAATGAGAGAACAAACTGCAAAGCTGATCATCG
>JAEZHF010000072.1 GCA_023416745.1 Bacillota bacterium | reverse complement strand
CCGCATTTTTCTTGAAGTCTTCATCGTATTTCTTTCTGTATTCTCCCATTTTTCTGCCTCCGATTTCTGCGCATTCTTTCGCTCTTTCCATCTTAGCAGATTGTCTAAAATTCTAACACGCTCCCGATGGTCATATTCATCATTCCATCAGTCGCTGATGATCTTGCAAACACCTACTACGAAATTCAATGGTCTATCGGACAACAATTCTCGCAATTGCTAATTATCATTTTATCATTTTTCTTTCATGTTGGTTAGTCTATTATTCAAATATTAACCGTAAGAATCAATTCTGACCACACAAACCTAAAAAAAACCATCTAAATCGACCACTCACGAACAATGACATCTAATCTGCTCTGTACCAAACGACCGACCATCTTAATTGATTTGTAGGCTTCAAATCCAGCCTCTTGGACATGTTCCCACGATGCGATAATACCTATCTTTAAGCACCGAATTCCGACTCTAAAACCCATAAATCCCTTTATTAAAGGCTTATTAACACAGCCACTTCTCCACCCTTGACATCAATACCACGCTCTCAACGTGCGTGGTATGGGGGAACATGTCCACAGCCTTCACAGCCTTTACTTCATATCCTCCAGCACAGAGTATTGCCGCGTCACGTGCAAGCGTGGCGGGGTTGCAGGACACGTAAACAATGCGCTTAGGCGCAGTCGCCGCTATGCCTTCGAGCACCGACGCATCGCAACCCTTGCGGGGCGGGTCAAGTATCACGATGTCCGGTTTTCCGGCGGTGTTGACTCCCGTTTTCAGTAGTTCTCCCGCATCACCTGCGAGAAATTGCACATTGTCAATGCCGTTCAGCCGTGCGTTCTCCACGGCATTATTCACGGCACTCAGTTCGTACTCAATGCCCAGCACTCTGCCTGCTTGACGTGCGGCCAACAGTGAGATTGTTCCAATGCCGCAGAACAAATCGAAAACTGTATCATCTCTATTGATGTCCGCAAACTCCAGCGCTATATTATAAAGCTTTTCTGACTGAGCATGGTTCACCTGCAGAAAGCTTTGCAGAGCCGCGCGAAACGTCAGGCCGTTATACACTTCACTGATGGTCGCGTCTCCGTCTATAACACGCGTATCTCGCCCCAGTATCGCATTGCCCTTCTCGCGGTTATGATTGACAACGACGCTTTTGATATTCGGGAGGCTTTTTATCGCTTCTGTGAGCAATCGCTCATCCAGCATTTCGCGCACCACGATGCCCGCCATCACACTGCCGTTCGAGCTTTGTCGCGTCACAATATGGCGTAGTACTCCTCTGCCCGTTTCTTCATTGTAAGGCGGAATATTGTTTTCGTTAGCCCAACTGATCACGGCGTTTTTAACCGCATTGATTTCTGGTTTCTGTATCGGGCAGTCGCAAACGATCAGATCATGGCTGTGCGGCGTAAAGAAACCAGCACGCGCCCGCCCTGTTTCTCCGGCCACGGGGAATGATGCTTTATTGCGGTAGTCACGGGTATTCTCGCATGGCTGGATTTCTGGTGATTCTATTTCAATGCCACCGATGCGTTTGAAGCATTGCTGCACATAGCGGCTTTTATATGCCAGTTGAGCCTCGTATGAGAGGTGCTGCAGCGTACAGCCCCCGCACCTCTCGAAAACCGGGCAAAAAGGTTTCACGCGCGTATCGGATGGTGTTGAAATGTTCAGTAACCGCCCCACGGCATAGTTTTTGTTTATCTTGATGATCTTCACCGCCACCGTTTCGCCCGGGAGGGCGCGCGGGACAAATACCGCCATGCCCTCGCAACGGCCTATGCCCGCTCCTTCTACCGTCAGATCATCTATCGTGATCTCCGTTACATCGTTTTTCTTCAGTATCTCCATAACGGCATTATATACGAAACGGGGCTGCACCAAAAGCTTTTTTACACGATATAAGCAATATGCGCTTCAGGCAGCCAATAGGCGATGCGCTCCTTGAGGAATTCCGATACTTCCGCCTTTGCTGGCTGCTTATATCCGTAACGGGCACGTCCGCAGAACGCCATATTCTCTTTGTTGTAGAGGGGTACTGCACCGGGAAATGCCTGCTCATTGATCTGTTTGGTTGTCATACCGTACGTCATAAATATGAGTTCGAGCGGTACGCCGCGCAGTATCTGCGAATCGATCCCCTCAGCCATTCTTTTAAACAGCCCCTCATACATCTCTTCAAAGCCATCCAGCAGTATAATCGGTGCAACGAGTATACCGACGTCGTATCCGGCTCGGTACAGCTTGTTGAGCGCTTCAATACGCTGATCCAGGCGCGACGTACCGAATTCAACACGGCGGATGATATTTTCCGGGTTCAAGCTCATTCGTATGGTCACATTGTGGCCGTGTTTCAGCGACAGCAGGGAATCCACCATGTCAAACTTGGTGGGCAATGTCAGTCGGGCATTCTGAACGTCCGCGAATTGCTCGATGGTCCATTCCAGACTGCCGCTGACCGAATTCTCCAGCACCAGATCAGAGTTGCTGCCAATTTCAAACACACTGCCAGGATACTTTTCTGCCGATCTCTTTAGCTTCTCCATCATCTGGACGCGATTCACAAACACCCGCAGATAAGCGCTTTTATAGTATGTGCAGACAAGGTAGCAGTACAGGCACATCGCGCTGCAGCCGGATGACGTATACGGCACCAGAAAATCAGATGTCTTGTTGTTACGTTGATGAGTCAGAGACTTGCGTATGCCCAATACCAGGTATTGTTTGAGTTTTGGAAAATCGGCATCCGGCCTCTCACGCAATTCAGGTATTTTGTTATGGTCTTCAATGGGGATCACTTCAATTCCCATTGAGCGATATTTATCTGTGAGTATCCGCCCCAGGGAGTAATTGTCACAGCCTTTTTCCACATAAACACGGGATGGTATAAATTCAGGCATATTCAAGTCCGTCCGTTTTGTTTATATTTATGTTCTCTCCATATGCTCCAAATAATCATTTTATCAGGAGCAAAATAAAAAAATCCCTCCGGCTTAATGGAGGGATTCGAGGTTCGTTATCTCGCGCCGTGGTCGTAGGGTATGCCTTCGGCCTTTGGTGCCTGAGAACGTTTTGAACTGAATATCAACACGATCAGCGTGGCAATGTACGGAATCATTTTATAAATGTATCCTGTGATTCCCAAAGACATCAGGAAAGGTATGGCAGAATATGCGGACGCAACGGTCTTCATCAGACCGAAGAACAGCGCCGCTCCTGCGATTCGCACGGGCTTCCACTGGCCGAATATCAGCACAGCCAGCGCAAGGAAGCCATAACCGGATACCGTCGCATTGAAGTTTGTGGAGGTGGTCACGACAAATATCAGGCCGCCCAGGCCCGCAAGCCCGCCGGAAATGGCTACACCTGCGTATCTCATTTTATAGACGCTCACGCCCACCGCATCGGCTGCTTGCGGATGCTCGCCGCATGCGCGCAGGCGCAGTCCGAACTTCGTTTTATACAGTATGACAGCCGCAACGACCAATATCAGTATGCCAAGGTAAGTTGTGATATACGTATTCTGAAAAAACAGATTGCCCAGCACAGGGGTATCTTCAACGATTTTGTTACATCACACAAAAAGGGCGGTTAAATCATCAACCACCCTTCAAAAGGAGATATACTTTAAATGTTTGGAAACTGCGTAAGATCAAACTCCACGCTTGTTGTTGCGTATCTGCTCCAGCTCAGTGAAATTGTGCTTGGCAGTGTAGCCATTGATGGGCGCAAGCTTCTCGTGAAAAGCATCCACCAGCCAGAACGCCTGCGGGAAGAAGTAATCCTCCAGCTCGTGCGCCGGCGTGATCCAGTTCTTTGCACCCACCACGACCGGCGGCGCGTCCAGATAGTCGAACGCCAGCTCGGTGATGTTGCGCGCGAAGTCGTTGAGGTGGGAGCCGCGCTCGCAGGCATCGCCCGTGATGATGATGCGGCCCGTCTTCTTGACGGATTCAATCACCTTCTCGTAGTTGAACGGTACCAGGCTGCGCGCGTCGATCACCTCGGCGCTGATGCCATGAGCCTTGAACAGCTGGGCGGCTTCCATCACGCGGTAAAGCGTTGCGCCGATGGACAGTATCGTCACATCGCTGCCGGACACCTTTACGTCGGGTTCGCCGATTTCCACCTCGTATGATTCTGCCGGCACACCGCCTTTGTGGAACTGCTCGCCAATATCGTAGATGCGCTGGCTTTCAAGGAAGATTACCGGATCGGTGCCGTTAAGCGCCGCGGCCATCAGACCCTTGGCGTCGTACGGGGTCGCCGGGAACACAACCTTAAGGCCGGGAATATGCGTACATAGCGCGGACCAGTCCTGCGAGTGCTGCGCACCATATTTGGAGCCGACAGACATACGGAGCACGCAGGGCATCTTCAAAATGCCAGCGCTCATCGACTGCCACTTGCTCAACTGGTTGAACACCTGGTCTCCCGCGCGGCCCAGAAAGTCAGTATACATCAGCTCGGCGATCACGCGGCCGCCTGCCATAGCGTAACCTACCGCAGTTCCGACAATGGCGCCTTCAGAAATGGGAGCGTTGAACAGCCGGTGATACGGCATGCAGTCGGCCAGTCCGCGGTATACCGCAAACGGACCGCCCCATTCGCGTACATCTTCGCCATAGGAGGTTAGCGTCGGGTCTTCGTAATATTTATCGATGATCGCCTCAAAAATGGCGTCCCTGTACTGATAGACCTTGTTTTTGGAGACCGGCTTGCCGTCCGCCTCATACGCAAAACGGACTTTTTTGGTGAGCTGCTGCACATGGGCATTCTCTTCCTTGGCCTGAAGTGCGTCCGGTTTCCTCGTCGTATCCATGCTTTTCACATGGCCGCCCGAGAACATCATGTCTGCAATGATATCCGGCGTTTTATCGAGGTTCATGCGCGGCGAGAGCGCGTCGTCCTTCGCCAGCTTGACAGCGTTGAGAATTTCGCCTTTGACGTAGGCTTCGATACCGTCCAGCTCGGCGTCCGTCGCCACGGCAGCCTTGGTGAGCTGCCCGCGGAATGTCACGATGGAATCGAATTCCTTCCACATATCGACTTCTTCTTTTGAGCGGTAAGCCGATGCGTCCGAAGGACTGTGTCCCGAGAAGCGGTAAGTCAGTACGTCGAGCAGCACCGGACCTTCGTGGTTTTCGATGATGCTGCGTTTACGGCGGTATGCATCGATCACGGCCAGCGGATTGTAGCCGTCCACGCGCTCCGCATGCATCTGGCTGGGCGTCACGCCCGCGCCCAGACGCGCCACTTCGTTGTATGCCATGGTCTCGCCGCAGGTCTGTCCGCCCATACCGTAGAAGTTGTTGAAAATGTTGTATATGATCGGCAGGCCGCCCTTGTGCTCCTCGTCCCAGAGCAGGCGCAGCTGGTCCATCGCGGCGAAGTTCATCGCCTCGTAGACCGGGCCGCAGCCGATGCTGCCGTCGCCGATGTTGCACACAACGAGACCGTCCTTTTTGTTGACGCGCTTGTACAGCGCCGCGCCCGTGGCAATGTCTGCACTGCCGCCTACGATGGCGTTGTTAGGGAATATACCGAATGGAATGAAGAACGCGTGCATCGAGCCGCCGAGGCCGCGATTAAAGCCCGTCTGCTTGGCCCAGATCTCCGCCAGCGTACCGTAGATCAGGAACTGGATCGCCATATCCTTCACGCTGGTGGCCTTGGTCGTCTTTTCGATCACCGCGAATGTCTCGCCGCTAAAAAAGTTCTTCATGATATTCATGAGCTCCGCATCCGGCAGCTGGGCGATTGCTGAGAGGCCCTTGGCGAGTATTTCACCGTGACTTCTGTGCGAGCCGAAGGTATAGTCGTTGATAGTGAGACCGAACGCCTGGCCCACATACGCGGCTTCCTGACCGATGCCCAAATGAGCCGGGCCCGGCTGGTTGTAGGCGATGCCTTCATATTCGCCCGTGGTTTTGACGAGGTTGAGCATGGTCTCAAACTCGCGTACGACGAGCATGTCGCGGTACATGCGCAGGAATTCTTCCTTGGTGTAGTTGTTCTTCTCGTCCGCAACAGTCTTCTGGTACACGTTCATCGGGATATCGCGAAAGCTGATCTTTCCCGGTTTTCTTTCCTTGTTAGGGTCAACGATTAAACACTTTGTCATGCCCAAACTCCTTAAATGTTTTTCATAATTCTACAGCTGGAAGATGGCTTCCCGGAGCGCTTCGCACACCGTGGGATGCGGAAATACCAGCTGTTTGATTTCGTTTATCGTCATTTCCTTCTCGATCATCAGGCCTGCGCCGTATATGATCTCGGAAGCGTACGAGCCGATCATGTGAACGCCGATCAGTTTATGCCATTTGTTGTCCACCACGACCTTCATAATGCCGTCGCCGCGCTCGTTCTCGGCGAGATAACGCCCCGAGAAGTTCATCGGAATGGTTTTCACGGTCACGTCCAGCCCCTTGTCCTTCGCTGACGCTTCAGTGACGCCCACGCCCGCAACCTCCGGGCTGGTGTAAATAACGGAGGGTATAGCGCTGTAGCGCATTTTGTCCTTCATGCCCGTCATGTGGTTCACCGCCACTTCGGCTTCGCGGTAAGCGGTGTGCGCCAGCAGCGACTGGCCGTTTACATCGCCCGCCGCGTACACGTTCGGGATGTTGGTCTGCAGCGTCTCGCTCGTTTTTATCGCGCCGCGTTCCGTCAGGACGCCGATGGTTTCAAGCCCGATGTTTTCCGATACAGGCCGCCGTCCGATGGACAGCAGCACCCTGTCAGCCTCAGCCGCTGCGGCTTTTCCCTGTGCGTCAGTGTATTCCACCTTGCCCGAAATACCCGTCACGCGGCAGCCCAGCTGGAACTTAATACC
Organism: Bacillota bacterium; assembly: GCA_023416745.1. GTDB lineage: Bacteria > Bacillota > Clostridia > Christensenellales > SZUA-584 > SZUA-584. The sequence goes on along the minus strand of JAEZHF010000072.1, from coordinate 64,484 downwards.
CTTCTTGGCAAGGTTCTTCTTCAGTATCTCGGCGATATCCGCGTCAATGGGGCCGCCGATGGCGCTGAGCATTTCGATGACAGTCACGTCCGAACCTGCCGAATTGAAATAGCTCGCCATTTCAAGGCCGATCACGCCGCCACCGATGACGACAAGCTTTGCAGGAACCTCAGTGAGATCAAGCATTTCACGGCTGGTCAGCACGAAGCCCTTGTCGATGGCTTCCTTCAGGCCGGGGATGGGCGGCACTGCCGGAGCCGAACCCGTCGCGATGAGAAGCCGTTTGCCGATATATGTCTCACTGCCGTCCGTGACAGTGAAGCCCTCCTCCGTTTTGCCGGTGATACGCGCAGCTGCCTTCACTGTGGTCACGTGAGCACCCTTGAGCGTAGCTTCCACTCCGGAAACCAGCGCTTTGACAACCTTGTTCTTGCGGGCGATGACAACGGGCTGGTCCAGCTTCGCATCCGTGACCTTCACGCCGAATGCTTCGCCGTGCGCCGCGCCGTCTTTGAGCTTGGCGGCATACAGCAGCGTCTTGGTGGGGATGCAGCCTTCGTTCAGGCACACGCCGCCGAGGCTGCGCTGCTCGAACACCAGCGTTTTGAGCCCCGCATGCCCCGCACGCTCCGCCCCCAGATAACCGGCGGGGCCGCCGCCGATCACGATCAGATCATATACCATGGTTGTCACCTCTTATTTTGCAAGCAGTATATCGAAGTTTTCCAGCGCCTCGCACAAGTCCTTCAGGAATCGGGAGGCGGGCGCGCCGTCCACCACACGATGGTCGTACGTCAGTGACAGACCCATCGCCGGATAGGTGATAAAACTATCCCCCACCTTCTTCTGGCTATAAACCACGCTGCACACACCAAGGATTCCCGTCTGCGGGGGGTTGATGATGGGCGTGAACATTTCGATGCCCATGGCGCCGAGGTTGCTGATGGTAAATGTACCGCCGGTCAGCAGGTCGGGCGAGATGCGTCCGGACTGTGCGCTGACCGCCAGTTCCTTAGCCTTACGGGAGATATCCGCCAGCGACAGCGTGTCCGCGCCAAAAAGCGTGGGAACCAGCAGACCGCGCTCAGTATCCACCGCCATGCCAAGGCTCACTTGCGAGAAATGCCGCATTGTATCGCCATTCAGATAATGCGAGTTAAGATCGGGGTGCTTTTTCAGCGTTCGGGACACCGCGTACAGTATGATGTCATTAAGCGTGATGTTGGGCAGACCCAGCTTTTCTGCATTGGCCTTAACGCGTTCGCGGAAAGCGAGTATAGCCGTGGCGTCGAAGCTGGTGTGGTTGGTGAGCTGCGCCAGCTCCGCCAAAGACGCGTGCATCGACTTCGAGATCACTTTTCGGATATTCGTCAACTTGGTATCCGTATATTCTGCTTCAGACATAATTGATGCTGCCGCCGGCACAGAAGCAGCAGCCGGAGCCTCCGCCGAAAGATCCGATGTGGTCACAGCGCCGCCGAGGCCGGAACCTTCTTTGCCGCCTGCATAGTCCAGCGCGGCTGCTGCGGTCACCTTGTAGCCCTTTTCCGCCAGCACCATCACATCGCGTTCGGTGATTCGGCCGTTCGGGCCGGTGGGCACCGCTTTGGACAAATCGAGGTTTTGCCGTTCCGCTTCGTTTTTGGCGCGGGGCGATATTTTCAAGCCGCTGTCCGCCGTAGCTGTTGACACCGGAGCAGCGACTGCCGCCGACGCCGCAGGAGCGGCTTCTGGTTTTGCTTCTTCCTTAACAATTGCCGGAGCTGAACCGCCCGGAACGAGAGCAGAAATATCCTCTCCTTCATCGCCGATCACCAGCACCGTATCGAGGCACGGCACATCATCCCCGTCATTGACGAGCAGCTTGAGTACAATGCCCGCCGCCGGACTTTCCTCCTCAAACGACGCTTTGTCGGTCTCGTAGCCGAAAAGAATGTCCCCCACGTTCACCTTGTCGCCTTCTTTAACGCGCAGCTCGATGATGCAGCTTTCCACGGACTGCCCTTGCCTGGGCATTATCACTCCAACAGCCATTGTCGATCCTCCAATTAACATGTATATTGCAAATATTATGCTCATTAATGATAAAAAGTAACACCGTATATGTTGTATAGTAACATCGATGAGGTGCGTATGTCAACATGGGCCATACTATTTTTCATAAGAAAAGAGCCCATTTCGGCTCTAGTATGTGCTGATGTCAGTTCAGAATACAATGTATCTTACCTGCCAGATAAAAAGAACCGCAGACGACCAAAAGATTGTCTTTTGTCCGAGCGTCTTCCTTCGCTTTTTCATAGGCTAAAAGCGGTTCACTGATGGCTTCACTAATGCTATGCCTGCAGAACATATCTTCCAATATATTTATATCTGCCCCGCGGGCCGTGTCAACACTGGTCACTAAAACCCGCTCAAAACGTGCAGCCAGTTGTTCCACCATGCCGGCGTAATCCTTATCCTTCATGCAGGCAAAAAGCAGCACCTTTTTTCTGTCTGCAAAGAGTCTATCCAGCGTGCGGCACAGAGAGGCGACTGCCGGACCGTTGTGCGCGCCGTCCAGCAGCATGTCCGGCGTGCCGGGAATATACTGCGTGCGACAGGGTATGACGGTGCGGGCTAGGCCTTTTTGTATCGCATACTCGCCGAAGCCCATCTCGCGCGCGGCCAAAGCGGCTAGCGCCGCGGCCTCCGGCTGCATCTCGCCAATACCGCGTATGTGATACTGCCGCCCGCCTGATTCAAACGTCTGACCCATCAGCGAGGAATCCAGTACCTTCACATTATCTACATAATCCAGGGCGCACCCTTTTTTCGCACAGGTTTTGCGTATTAGCAATTCCGCTTCGGGCAGCTGCCGTGCGGACACTACCGGCACACCTTCTTTAATTATTCCCGCTTTTTCTGACGCGATTTTTTCAAGGGTGCCTCCCAGCACATCCATGTGGTCGTATCCGATGGACGTAATCACAGACACTTCAGGTGTCACCACATTGGTCGGGTCGAGCCGTCCGCCAAGGCCTGTTTCCAGCACAGCATATTCAAGCCCCATTCGCTCAAACCACAGCAGAGCCGCCGCCGTATACGCTGCGAACAGCGAACCGTTCACCGCCAGCTTCTTTAGCTCCACCTCTTTCAGCAACGCATCCAGCTCCGCCACACTGATTTCCTGACCATTCGCGCGCATTCGCTCCGTGGGCGAAACGAGATGCGGCGAGGTGAAGCAACCCGCGTTTTCCCCCGCCGCCATGATGATCTGATAGATGTATTCGGCTGCGGACCCCTTGCCGTTGGTGCCCGCAATGTGGATATATTTCATTCCGTGGTCTCCACAAACCATTGGCCTTCAAGGTGGGTCTGCAGCTTACTGCGCCGCAGTTGGGTAGCAACGAACTGTTCGCGGTATTTGGCTACCTTGTCGCGCTCCTGCTGAACCACTGTGGCAGGGGCTTTGGCTGTGAAACCAACGTTAGAGAGTTTACCTGTCGCACGCGTAATCTCGCCATTCAGCCGTGCTTCCTCCGCCACAAGCCGCTCGATTTCTGTGGCAATATCAATGAGGTCGCCTAGGGGAACGAACGCTTCTGCACCTGTGCCAATGACCGATACGGCGTTGGCGGGAACATCTGCTTTGTTGCTGATCCATACGGTTTCCGAAACGGTTGCCAGCCGTTCGATGTACTGCACGCACATCTCATAGTCCGTCCTGGCTTCGGGCGAAGTGAGCAGCAGCAGCTTAGCTTTCCTGTTCGCTGGCACAAACATCTCAGCACGGATGTTGCGGATGCCGCGAATCATCTCCATCACAGCTTCCATCGCCTTCTCCTCAGCTTTATACTTCTTCTCCGCGGTCGGCCATACGGACACCATGATGCTGCCTTGAGTACCCGGCAGCGTCTGGAATATCTCCTCCGTGATGAACGGCATGAACGGGTGCAGCAGCTTCATCGTGACTACCAATGCGTGGTTCAGCACAGACACCACCGTCTGCTTATCCGCCTCATCCTCTCCCGTCAGGCGCGGTTTGGCCATCTCAATGTACCAGTCGCACAGCTCGCTCCACAGGAAGTCGTGCAGCTTCTGCGCCGCCATGCCCAGCTCGAACCGCTCCATCAGCGACGTGATGTCCTCCGCCATGTCGGTCAGGCGGGACAGCATCCATTTATCCGCGATATCGAGGCGTGTCTCGTCGATGGGCTTCACTTCGTCGCCCGTGTTCATCATTACGAAGCGAGCCGCGTTCCATATCTTGTTGGCGAAGTTGCGCGCCGCCAGCACCTTGTCGTTGGAGAAGCGCAGGTCGCCGCCGATACGCACCCCCGCCGCGAGGCTGAAGCGCAGTGCGTCCGCGCCGTATTCGTCGATCAGCTCCAGCGGGTCGATGCCGTTGCCCAGCGACTTGCTCATCTTGCGGCCCTGTGCGTCACGCACCAGGCCGTGGATGCTCACATACTCAAAAGGTTTCTCACCCATGCACTCTAGGCCGGACATGATCATCCGCGCCACCCAGAAGAACAGTATGTCGTAACCCGTCACCAGTACGTTGGTCGGGTAGAAGTATTCCAGCTCCGGCGTCTTGTCCGGCCAACCCAGCGTCGAAAAAGGCCACAGGCCGCTGGAGAACCAGGTGTCCAGCACGTCCTCATCCTGAGTGAACTGTGTATGTCCGCAGTTTGGGCACACGTCGGGCATCTCGGTGTTCACCACCATCGTGCCGCAGCTGGTGCAGTAAAAAGCCGGTATGCGGTGCCCCCACCACAACTGGCGCGAGATGCACCAGTCGCGGATGTTCTCGAGCCAGTTGAAATACACGTTTTCACTGCGCTTGGGCACAAACTTGATGTCCTCATTTCTGACAGCCGCGATGGCGGGTTCCGCGAGGCTCTTCATCGCCACGAACCACTGTTTGGACACGATGGGCTCCACCGTGGTGTCACAGCGGTAGCAGTGTCCCACGTTGTGCTTGTAGTCCTCGATCTTGACCATCAGGTCCAGCTGCTGCAATTCCTCGACGATTTGCACACGCGCCAGTTCCTTCTTGACGCCTGCATATTTTCCGCCGTTTTCATTGATGTAGCCACGGTCGTCCTGGACGCGGATCACGGGCAGGTTGTGCCGCTCGCCCACCTCAAAGTCATTGGGGTCGTGCGCAGGCGTGATCTTTACCGCGCCGGTGCCGAAGGACGCGTCCACATAATCGTCCGCGATGACCGGGATGGGCCGGTTCATGATGGGCAGTATCACGTTCTTGCCCACCAGATGCTTATACCGTTTGTCTTTGGGGTTTACCGCCACAGCGGTGTCGCCCAGCATCGTCTCGGGCCGCGTGGTCGCCACGACGATACCTTCGCTGCCATCCTCCGCGGGATAGCGGATGTGCCACAGATGCGAATCGTGCTCCGCGTATTCCACTTCGGCGTCCGACAGTGCCGTTTCGCACTCGGGGCACCAGTTGATGATGCGATCACCCTTGTAAATCAAACCTTTATTATACAACCGCACGAAGAACTCGTTGACCGCCCGGTTACAGCCCTCGTCCATCGTGAAACGCTCGCGTTCCCAGTCACACGAGGAGCCCAGCTTCTTGAGCTGTTCCACAATGCGCCCGCCGTATTGCGCCCGCCACTCCCATGCGCGTTCAATAAACTTCTCACGTCCCAGCTCTTCTTTCGACGTACCTTCTTCGCGCAGCTTATCGACGATCTTGACCTCCGTCGCGATGCTCGCGTGATCGGTGCCCGGAAGCCACAGTGCACAGTACCCCTGCATTCGCTTGGTCCGGATGATGGCGTCCTGCATCATATTGTCCAGCGCGTGTCCCATGTGCAGCTGCCCCGTGATGTTTGGCGGCGGAATCACAATGGTATACGGCTTCTTATCTTTATCTATCTCGGCGTGGAAATAACCTTTTTCCTGCCATTCGTCATACAGCCTCTGTTCCACCTCTTTGGGCTCGTAAACCTTGGCCAACTCTTTTGCCATAATATCTCTCCTTCACGTTTTCTGCCAAATAAAAAACCGCCCTGATATAAGGACGGATTATTCCGCGGTGCCACCTTGATTCGGGCGTCCCATGACGACCCGCTCTCTTTCCGCTTAACGCGCGGTTCACGCCGTGAGCTACTATATCTATTCACCCACAGTGCCACAAAGCGACTTCAGACGTACCATCCGCAGGGCCCTTTCAGCCGGTGAAGCCCCTCTCTTAAAGCGCACGCTCGCGTCCTACTCCTCTTTGTCATCGCATTGCGATCATTATAATATACCGGCAAAGCGCTGTCAATACAGGCCGCATCGGGCGAAACTTGTCATATTTCGCCTTGCGCCGCCATTGCATGCTGTCTATAATAGAATATAATATGCCATTGATTGGAGCATACATGGAACTGTTATTGATGATATTACAGGCAGTGGCGCCCACAGTCGTGCTCACCATATTTCTTCTGTTTACCGACCGCTACGACAAGGAACCCAAGCGGCTGCTCATACTCGTTTTCGTACTGGGCATGGTGGTAACGCTTCCCACGCTGGTTGCGGAAATTGTTGGACAGATGTTCAATGTTTTCGACGGTCTTGTCGGCAAGCTTTTCGAAGCTTTCATCATCATCGGCCTTGCGGAGGAGTTCTTCAAGCGCCTCGTCGTTTCCAAAACTGTATTCCGCCATCCGGCGTTCAATGAACGGCTGGACGGCATCATCTACTGCGGCATTGCGGCGCTGGGATTCGCCACACTGGAAAACTTCGTCTACATACTCTCCTATTCGTCGGTATCACCTGAAATATGGATCACACGCGGACTGCTCAGCGTACCCACGCACATGCTGCTGGGAATCACAATGGGCTACTACCTGTCGATGGCAAAGTTTTGCAGCGACCCGCGGCTTTGTGCCGGTTATTACCGCAAATCGCTGTTCATTCCGGCGCTGCTTCATGGCGCTTTTGACTTCATATTGATGTCTGAAATACCGCTGCTTTTACTGCTGCTGCTTCCCTTTGTCGGTTATCTTTGGGTGTCTAGCATCATCAAGCTGCGGCGTTATTATAAGGAGTCCAAAGCGATACACAATCTTCCTTTATGATACCGACAGAGTAATTATTTTCTATTTGACCTGCCTCTTTTTGTTCATATATGATAGTATACAGAAAGGAGGGACTTTCATGAAACTTCGCCCTCCAAATGGTCGCAGGAAAAAGCTATTATTGCAGCTCATCTGGCTTGGGCCGGGCATATTGTTCTACGCACTTTTCCGGCTTTCGTTCCTTTGGCCGTCCTTCACCGAGACGGTCTATTCACGCGGCATTTTTCTTTTTATCAATCAAGGCTTATCCTCCGTCACGGGATGGCTTCCGTTTTCGCTGGGTGAGCTATTGCTCTATGCGTTTGTGTTGTTCGTTTTAATTTACATCATCGTGATGATCGCGCATGCGGTCATTGCCAAAAATGCGTGGTGGTATGTCCTGCTGCGCCGTATTATCACTCTGCTGGGTGTTGCCTCCGTTGTCTATGCGCTGTTCGTCGGGCTGTGGGGCTTTAACTACGCGCGCCAGCCGCTGGGAGAGAGCCTTGGTCTCAACACCTCCCCTGCCACGGTTGAGGAGCTGTACGCCACCTGCGAAGCGCTGATCCGGCAGGCTAATACGCTGCGCGCATCCGTGCCTCAGGACGAAAACGGCGTGTTCGCACCCGTCATGTCAAAGCACCAAATCATGCAGAACGTTCCTGAATACTACAACCGTACCGCAACGCTTACGGGTCTGGACTGGCTGTCCGGCAGTTTCGGGCGCACGAAACCGGTGCTCTATTCAGTCGGGCTTTCCTATTCGCACATCAGCGGTATTTATTTTCCCTTTACCGGGGAAGCCAATGTCAACACGGATGTGCCCATGCTGTTTTTCGCTTCTTCCTGCAATCACGAAGCTGCCCACCAGCGCGGTTTTGCGCGGGAAGACGAAGCCAACTTCTTATCCTATTATGTCAGTTCGTACTCCGATGAGCCGTCCGTGCGATACTCCGGTACGATGCTTGCGCTTGTTCACGCCACGAATCAGCTTTACGACGCGAACAGCGACCTTTATTTCGAACTGCGCAAAACCTACAGCGAAGGCATAAGCCGCGACCTGGCTGACAACGCCACTTACTGGCAGCGCTTTGAAAGCCCTGTCAGCGAAACGGCGCAGGAGGTGAACAACACCTTCCTAAAAGCCAACATGCAAGAAGACGGTGTGAAGAGTTACGGACGGATGGTGGATCTGTTGATCGGTCTGTGGCGCACCGGCAAACTCAGTGCCGATATCCCCGCCGTCGTGACGGGTTGAAAAAAGCCGCGATGTGCCCGCGGCTTTTCGTCTCAGAACTATCTGGTGAAGTCGATGGTTTCGGAGGCGAACACCACGACGCATCCGCTGGTATCCCATAACAGATTGGCTTCGGATGTAATGTTCTCAAACTTATTGCCGTACGTTTCGTAAACAATATCCGCATGATTGCCGTACATTCGGGGAGCAAACGTGATGTGCGCCGTAATCGTTTTCACAGAATCATCGTATTTTTGGTCCGATATCACAAAATCATGCGAAATGGGCTGGCTCGGCAGCTTTGTTACCTTCACGGAATCCAGCGTCATGCCGTTCTGGGCTTCAACGGAAATATAGAGTATTGAACCGTCTAATATGTTGTTTTCGCCTGAAACGGTGATAACGCCACTTTCCATCTTGATGTCGCAGGAACCTGTCAACTCAACCGTTGCCGCACCTTCACTCATCTCGGGCTTTTTCAGTGTGCCGCCGCCGCCGCAGCCGGCCAACAACACTGTGGTCAGCATAACCGCCATTATCATAGCGAATATTTTCGAATACTTTTTCAGCATATAGCTCCCCTTCGTTTCTTTATCGAAATAAAGTATACAAAAAACCAGGCACGATGTAAAGAAAAAACCACTTAGCTCTTGGCACATCCGTTTACAGAGTAAAATATTCTATATTTAAAATTGTTTTATCACGCCGTTTCAAGTTTATATTAATTTAGTCATTATCCATGCATGGGATGGTACATAAGATTTGGCTATTAAACGAAAATACCTTGGCGAAATGCTGATCGATGTGGGCATGATCACACGAAGTCAGCTTGAGGAATGTCTGCTCACCCAAAAGAAGTCGGGTGACCGCCTGGGTAAAATCCTCAAAAACAAAGGCTATGTAACTGAACGCCAGCTGATGGAAATCATGGAGTTTCAGCTTGGCATACCCTTTATAAATCTCGATTCTCTCAACCTGACACACATGCTGTCCAAGCATATACCCGTCACGCTGGCGCGCAAGCATAAGATGGTTCCCGTGAAGGCAGAAGGCAAAAAGCTTTTCGTCGCGATGGACGATCCGGTGGATTTCATCGCTCTGGAGGACGCGCGCGTTGTGTCCGGCCTTGAGATATTTCCGATGCTCTCCACGGAACACGCTATCGAGACGGCCATCACGAAGGTTTACGGCAACGAATATGCGGAGACGGCAATCAAAGATCTGACTGCCGAAAACCCAGAGGAAGCGAAGTCTGAAGATGAAGCGCCTGTCTCGGACATCTCCAACGCCCCCATCGTGCGTCTTGTCAATTCGATGTTTGAACAGGCCGCCAAAGCGAAATCCAGCGATATCCATGTGGAACCCGGCGAAAAGGATGTACGGGTGCGCATGAGGATTGACGGTCAGCTGATCACGGTGCTGACGATACCTAAAAAAGCACAGTCTGCCGTTTTAACCCGGCTGAAAATCATCGGCAATATGGATATTGCGGAAAAACGTCTGCCACAGGACGGACGATACAAGATGGTGCATAACGGCAATGAAATCGACGTGCGCATTTCCTCTCTGCCGACCGTACACGGAGAAAAGATTGTCATGCGTCTGCTTGACAAGCAGAACTTCCTGATTTCCAAGGAAAAGCTGGGCTTTTCTGAAGCGAATATCGCCAAATTCGATACGCTTCTTAAAAACCCCCACGGCATCATACTGGTCACCGGCCCGACAGGCAGCGGTAAATCGACCACGCTGTACGCCATGCTGGGCGAACTCAACAACTCGACGAAGAATATCATTTCCGTGGAAGACCCGGTGGAATACACGATGGCGGGCATCAATCAGGTGCAGGTGAACAACAAGGCAGGCCTCACGTTCGCGGCAGGCCTGCGCTCCATACTGCGTCAGGATCCGGACATCATCATGATTGGTGAGATTCGCGACCAGGAAACGGTATCCATTGCGATACGCGCAGCCATCACTGGCCATCTGGTGCTGTCCACCATCCATACCAACGACGCGCCCGGAACCATCACCCGCCTCACCGACATGGGCATACCATCGTATATGCTGGCGGCATCGCTGGTGGGTATACTGGCCCAGCGTCTTGTCAAAAAGATTTGCTCATTCTGCAAGGCGCAATATACGCCCAGCCGCTTTGAGCTGTCCGCCGCGGGGCTCCCCCCCACGTACAGCAAGCCAATCTATTACGGCAAGGGATGCTCCTACTGCAACAATTCCGGTTATAAAGGCCGCGTGGCTGTCCATGAGATACTGGTGGTGGACCGCGAGGTGCGCGATATGATCACCAAGAGCGAGTCCATTGACGTGATCCGCGATTATGCTGCCAAGCAGCAGCATATGGGCAGTCTGTCCAAAGAATGCGTTGATCTGATGGAAAAAGGCGAAACCACAATCCAGGAAGTCATCAGCACGGCCTATACCTATAAAGGAGACGGCGAATGAAAATCCATGATCTGATGGAAGCCGCAGCCGGCAACGAAGCGTCCGACCTGCACATCACGGTTGGGCTGCCACCCATGAACAGGCTCAGTACAGGCCTTATCCCTATGTCGGAAACCAGAATAACCCCGGAGATGTCCAAGCAGTTTGCGATGGATATCATGAACAAAAACCAATGGGAAAGCTTCATCAAATACGGCGAACTGGATTTTTCACTGTCCATACCCGGCAAATACCGGTATCGCATCAACGTTTTCAGGCAACGGCAGAGCATTGCGATGGCGATGCGCCTGATCAAATACAATCCGCCGGACATCAATACGCTGGGACTGCCGCCCATCGTCCCCAGCCTGTGCGGGCTGAACCGCGGACTGATACTCGTGACCGGCCCGACAGGCAGCGGCAAGTCCACCACATTGGCTGCGATGATCGATTTGATCAACAACACGCGAACCAAGCACGTTCTGACGCTGGAGGATCCGATCGAATATCTGCACAGACACAAGAAATGCATTGTCAACCAGCGCGAGATCGGCGTGGATTCAAACGACTATGCAAGAGCGCTTCGTGCGGCACTGCGGCAAGACCCGGACATCATACTGATCGGTGAAATGCGCGACCTTGAGACCATCGGCATCGCGCTGACGGCTGCCGAAACGGGCCATCTGGTGCTGTCCACGCTGCATACCACTGGTGCGGCTCAGACCATTGACCGCATCATCGACGTGTTCCCGCCCCACCAACAGCAGCAGATACGCATGCAGCTCTCGATGACGCTGATGGCGGTGATATCGCAGCAGCTGGTGATGTGTACCGACGGCAAAACGCGTGTAGCGGCTATTGAAACGATGGTGGCCACATCGGCCATACGCAACCTGATCCGTGAGAATAAGGCTCATCAGATCGTTGCGGCCATGCAGTCGTCCACTGCGGCGGGCAACCAACTGATGGACAATTCTCTGGCCGGACTCCATAAGATGGGCAAGATATCGCGGGAATCAGCGCTGACCTACTGTATAGACCGTAACTACATTTCTACAATTCTGTAATACTGCTGCGGGGTGATGAATTATTAAATACTTATACAAAGCGGCCAACAAGGCCGGCCAGACAGTGGAGGGCCTCATTGAGGCAACGGATAAAAAATCTGTGGTGTTCGCGCTCCGAGCGAAGTCGCTTTATCTGCTCAGCCTTTCGGAGGTCAATCCGAAGAGTTCGCTGGACATCGCTTTTGGTTCAGCCAAGCTGCCCAAGCGTACACTGGCGGTGTTCTGCACGCAGTTCGCAAGTATTTTGCGTTCGGGGGTTCCGCTGATACAGGCGCTTACGATACTGGAAGAGCAGACGGAAAACGCCAAGCTGAAGAAAATACTCCAGTCTGTCGGCGAAGACCTGCAGCGCGGCAAGGGGCTGTCCGAGGCACTTTCCATGCATGAGCGCGCGCTGCCCACCATCATGATAAAGATGATCGAAGCGGGCGAGCTGAGCGGCACGCTGGATCTGGCGCTGGAGCGTCTGGCTACGCACTTTGACAAAGAATATCGCATTGCCAAGAAGATTCGCGGCGCGATGATGTACCCGGCAATCGTCACCATCATTGCGCTGATCGTCGTGGTATTCATGCTGCTGTTCATCATTCCCCGATTCATGACGTTCTTCGAATCCTCCGGTGCGGAACTGCCGGCCATCACCAAGTTCATGCTGGGCTTAAGCGATTTTATCACCGTCAACTGGATGTACATACTAGCGTTCCTGCTGATGATCTACGTGGGCTTCAAGTTCTACAAGTCTACGCCGCCCGGGCGTCTGGCTATCGATTCTTTCAAAATCAGGGCACCGCTTTTCAAGAAGTCCGTGACGCGCATACTGGCGGCACGCTTCAGCCGTACGCTCGCAACGCTGACCGCCACCGGCATCTCCCTCACGCAGTCGCTGCGCATCGCGTCCAAGGTGGTGGGCAACCGACTGGCAGAGAACAAGCTGATCGACATCGAGGAATCCATCAAGCAGGGCAAATCGCTCAATGCGTCTGTCAGTGCATCGGCACTGTTCCCCAATATGATTGTTCATATGATGAAGATCGGAGAAGAGTCCGGAACGCTGGATCAGATGCTGGAGAAAGCTGCGGATTATTTTGAAGAGGAAGCGGATACTGCCATCACGCGGCTGACAACGATACTGCAGCCGATACTGCTCGTTTTTGTCGCGGCCATCATACTGTTCGTGATGCTGTCCGTACTGATGCCGATGCTGACGATGTATCAGAGTATATAGAAACGAAATATTTTTTTATAAATTTATGTTTCAATATTCATTTATGTGTTTATAAACAAGCTGAGCGCTTTGCAAAACGCACACATATTTGAAAGGAGTATACACTTATGTTCAAACTCATGCGCAAGAACAAAAAAGGCTTTACGCTGATTGAGCTCATCGTCGTTATCGCCATACTCGCTATCTTAGCTGCCATTGCCATTCCGACATTCTCCGGAATCACGAACAGTGCGGACGAAAGGGTAGAACTGGCCAATGCAAGAAGCATCGCAACAGCTTACAATGCTTATAACGCACTCCACCCGGATGCAAAGTTGGGAGCTGTGGCTGACTCACAGGATGAACTTGTAGCTGCCGGTCTCTGGCCTTCCGGTATTGCCGCTGGAGACCTCGCCGATTCTTTAGCAATGATCAGTGTTACAAATGGCGTAGCCGTTGCAGCGGTGCCTGCTGCAGGTGGCGGAGAATAATTGAATCTTTCATACATAGATTCTCAGATGGCGAGTGGCACTTACGTCCCTCGCCATTCTTTTTATTTCCCATCCTGAATCATGTTTTGACACACCGCAATTGGGTTATATAAGTGTAAGGACACAGCCGCGCTTTGGTTCGGCGTCATTTCAGGTTGGCTGAAAAGGGACGGGATATGGAAGTATTCACCGGCATCATGATATTCATACTGGGCATCGTTATCGGCAGCTTTTTAAATGTCTGCATCTACCGGCTGCCGCTCGGAAAGTCCATTGCGACCTCCCCCTCGGCCTGCCCCGCCTGTGAACATCACCTTGGGCCGCTTGATCTTTTCCCCGTATTCAGCTATTTATTTCTGGGCGGAAAGTGCCGATATTGTAAAGGTAAGATATCCGCGCAGTATCCGCTGATTGAGGCGCTCAACGGTGTGCTCTGGACGCTATTATATGTGCGGTTCGGCTTTGTATGGCCTCTCCCGATCTATATGGCGCTGGTGTCGCTGCTGATTGTGATATCGGCGATCGACTTCAAGCATATGGAGATACCCGACGGCCTCGTCATCGCGGGGCTTGTACTGGGCGCGGCTCAGCTGGCGGCAGCTGTATTCACGCCGCATTTTGATGTCTGGTACTCCTATCTGATCGGTTTTGCCGCAGGCGGTCTGCCGCTGCTGCTAATCGCATTATTTTGTATGTACGTGCTGAAGAAGGACGCGATGGGCGGTGGCGACATCAAGCTGATGGCGTTCACCGGACTGGTGATCGGCTGGAAGCTCGTTGTCACGGCCTATATCATCGGTATATTCACGGGTGCGCTGGCCGGCGTCATGCTGATGGCGCTGGGCAAACGCAAGCGGTCGGACGCCATACCGTTCGGGCCGTTCCTGTCGTTCGGCGTGGTGATGAGCGTGTTTTTCGGGCACACGCTGATAAACTGGTATCTGGGGTTTTTGTCATGAAGAAAAAGCGCTGGGGAAAACAAGCCTTCACACTGATTGAAACGCTGCTGGCGATCAGCCTGTTCGCGGCCATCGCGCTGCCTTTGCTGACCGTTTTTCTCCAGTCCGCCAAGGCGGACCGTGCGGCTCGCGACGTGATGAACGCCAATTATATTTCTCAGGACTATATCGAAAAGCTGGACGCGAAAACATACATGCAGGCCTTGAGCGTACCGACGATGCAGCCAGCCAACGGTTACTATTTGTCCGCAACTGTCGAGCCCTACGGCAACGCAGAATCGATGTTTGGGTCAGACTGCGTCTATATCCATCTCATCATGCTTAGCGACGGTACAATGCTGGCGGTTTTGCCGGACGGCAAATGGCAGCTGTTTTCGGGCGTTCCCGGCAACATCTCCGTATCGGTTTCAGGCGGTAATTATACGCTGAACTGCGGTGGGACTGTTATTTCGGGCCCTGCCAAATACAACAACTGTGCGGTCATCGTCAATGCCATGAAGAAAGCCAGTACAACGACGATTACGTTGGGCGCCACCTGTCAGGCTCTGGTGTACTGCAGCAGCGCCGATGCGTCCAAAATCACCGTGAGCGGCACCAGCCAGTTCCAGAAGGACCTGATAGCGGGTGAAACGTCGCTGATCAAGGTAAAGGCCTCCGTATATCAGAAGGCGGGCGATACAAAACCGCTGGCTGTATCTGACGCCTTTATCAGTATAAGGAATGAACTATGAAGAAGAGACCCCGCGGTTTTACGCTGATTGAAGTGTTGCTGGCCTGTGCTCTGGTGGCTGTTGCGGCCATGCTGATGTACAGTTTTTTCGGCCAGGGGTTCTCTCTCTACACTTTGGAATCCGAATCGGCTGACGAACAGGCCAACCTTCGCATGACGATGTCCGACATCACCAACGTGGTGCGCGTGACCGACGCGGCCAAGATCAGCGTATCAGGAGGCGTTCTGACGGTGGACGACAGGACGTATAAGCTGTCCGGCGGAAAGATTCTCCGGAACGATACAGCTATTGCTTCCAACATCAGCACTTTTACGGTCACCAAAAGCAGCGATCTGCTTTGGATTAAACTCGTCAGCAACAAGGGTACGGCCATTGAGACATCATTGTCTATGGCCTCATACTAGTAAAGGAGATTGGGTTATGAAAATCAGACGATTGTTTGGCCGCAAAACGGGTTCCCGTGGCTCATCGTTGATCATGGCGCTGGTGACGA
The DNA here is from genome assembly GCA_023416745.1 of Bacillota bacterium. Lineage (GTDB taxonomy): Bacteria > Bacillota > Clostridia > Christensenellales > SZUA-584 > SZUA-584. Next base: position 48,808 of record JAEZHF010000072.1, on the reverse strand, counting down.
TCACCATTCTTATGCTGCTTGGTCTCGCCGCCATCACCCTCTCCATGAGCACGCTGAATTCGAATACTGCGGACGCCACGACGAACGATTCGTTCTACGCGGCGGAAGCGGGCGTTAACTGTGCAATCGACCAGCTCAAGCTGGAGGTGAACCGCTATTACGCACAGATGCAGGAAGCGGGCGGAGCCACCTACAACAGCCTGTACAACAACTTTGCATCCAACATCACGTCATACGCGCAGAGCCGTTTTGCCGAGCCGGCCATCACCGGCGGTTCCACACAGACAACTTTTACAGTTGAAGGTTTCGATTCTGCGAACAACGCGTACGAATTTCTGATGACCACCACCTCCACAATGGCCGACGGCACCCAGTATCAGGTTCAGGGACGTGTGCAGGTGGAACGCATTGACGTCAGCGCGAAAGACTGGTTCATTCCCGATGCGGCTATCGTCGTTGGCGGCACTCTTGATTTGGGGACAATCGGAGGTATCACGTTGAGTAACGGAAATGCCATTCTCGGCGCTTTGCAATGCCGCCAACCCTGGTACTTTGGAGTCAATAACGGCCAAATAACGATCGATGCCAATATCAGGGAGTCAATCAACGATACGCTCACGTATCCGTCCTTCAGCGATCCGGTTATCACAAATCCTAAATATTATATTACGACGAACAATACCTATCTGAGTGCGGCCGCATATCCACTGACCTCTCCCGTCAGCGTTAACACGGGTCCTAATGTCAAGCTCTACCTGACAAACAACAACGTCATCCCCGATGGCGTCATACGCGCCACCGGCGATCTGATTGTATCGAGCGGCGGCAATATCGCCTGCGACCTTTATGGCAATAACATTGACATCACCGGCCGGCTGATGACCGGGGATATCTATGCGCGCGGCAACGTTGTGTTGCATGGCGGTTCGTTTCACGGCAATATCTATGCCGACGGAAATGTGACGGTGAGCAGCGCCGACCTTCAGGGGTCTATAATTTGCGGCGGCGGCATTACGGTCAACGGCGCGTCGGCGCTCGGCAATATGTTCGCCACCGGACCTATTACAATGTCAAGCCTGAGCGCTTCCGGAAACGTAATTTATTCCCACAGCAAAATTTCTCTGGGAGGCGGCAGCGTCAATGCCATCATGTTTTCCGGAGGGGATATCGTTTTCACCGGCGGCGGGAATATATCGGGAGCCATGATAGCAAAGGATAATATGTATTTTTCAGTTAACAGCTGGGAGACCGTTAATTATAGCGCGACCAGCGTACAGAATAAACTCGCTGATCTCGAGGGCACCTTCTTCGGTTCAGGCTCAAGTTCAGTAGAACTGAGCAGTGACATATACAAGGAGCAAAGCATAACGGCTGTAGGCCGTGTAAACTAAGGAGGCTTCAATGCCAATCAAGCAGGCGGCCACGGTATCGGTGGATATCGGGCATTCAAACCTAAAACTAACGCAGACAGGCACCGACGGCCGGATTCTTAAATTTGTGGTGCACCGGATACCGGAAGGCTGTGTGGACGACCTCAACATCGTGTCGGAGGACGCGCTGGTCAAATCGCTGAAGATGGCGCGCAAGAAGGCGCACCTGGGCTCCGGCAAATGCTTTCTCGTGTTGTCCGGCAGCGACATCATCATCCGTCACTTCACGCTTCCCGTGCTCTCAGAGGACGAGCTTTATCAGAACATACTGAACGAGATGTCGGGTTATCTGCCCGTGGATCCGGACAAGTATTTTATCGACTATAAAATTGCCGAGAAATTAACCGAGGACGGCGTCGAGATGTACAGCGTGCTGGTCACTTCCGTCCACAAGCGCATCGTGAACAAATACAAGCGGGCACTCAATGCCGCTGGATTTCATCTGACAGTGGTGGACACCTGCGAAAACGCCCGCGAAAAGCTGCTGAAATTCGCCAGCATGCGCGACAAGGCGTTTAATATCAACGGCGGTATCTGCATACTGGACTTTGGCACCAAGTGCACCCGCGCAAGCATCTACCATAACGGTAATTATTTTATCAGCAACGTTATCAAAAAGTCGGGCCAGCAGATCACCGAAGTGATCGCGCAGAACTCCGGCAAGGATATACTGACTTCCGAAACGATGAAGCGCGAAGTGGATTTCTTAAACCAGCCGCATAAAAACGCCGAACTCAAAGCAGCCGTCTCATACGAGATCGACGCGCTGCTCTACGAAATCGCGCGGCTGTTCGATTATTACCGCAACCGAGCCAAAAGCACTGTGCATACCGTCTATCTGTCTGGCGGCGGCGCGCTGATGCCGGGGCTGCTGGAGTATATGGGGCGTCACCTGAACATTCCGGTTCATCTGTCTTCCATGCTGCTGCCCATGTCCCGAAGCGGCAACCCCGCTGACCAGCGCGGCTTCGCTCTGCTGCTGAACGCCTATGCTGCGACGTTAAGAGAGGAATAACATGAAGTACGATATCAATCTTCTGCAAAAACGAAAGGCAGTACAGTATTCAGGGAAGAAGCTGGGAACAGTATTGATCTTCATACTGCTGTTCGCCGCGCTGCTGTATGCCGGTATCGCGCTGCCGTCCAATATGCTGGCCAGCGCGCAGATCAGGCTCGCGAACCTTGATACCGAACTGGTTTCGCAGCCTGCCGTCGATCAGGAGCAGGCGGAAAAGACACTGCAGAACGCCATGCTGCAGCAGGCCGTCAAGCAATTAGAGGACCTTAACGATTCCAAGACAGCTGCCACGCATTATATTGAAGCGCTGGAAACATCTTTACCGACCAGCGCCTATATCGACGGCATCACGATGGCAGACAATCGGATGACAATCAACGGTGTCGTGCCGCGGGACGAGGTGCTGGCAACCTTCGCACTGCGTCTCAGAGAGACAGGTCTATTCCTTGACGTATATGTGAACAGCAGCGCTGTTGAAAATGATGGCGTGACAACGCGGTTCATGCTGATAGCCACGCTGCCGAAGCCGTTGGGCACATCGCCGGAAGTCATTGACGGCAGCGACAAGGCGGATGAAGACAGCACTACAAAACAACCCGCGGCAACTCCCGCCGCAGAGAATACGGAGGCCGCAAATGACAATGTCTAAACGCGAAAAAATACTCGTTTCCGTTGTGCTGGTGATGGCAGTGTTCTGCCTCTATTTTCTCTTCTATTTCAAGCCGAATATGGACCAGCTGAGCCTGCTTAAAGACGATATCACGGACAAGGAATCTCTGGCTTCCACTGTGGCGCAGCAAAGGCAGATCATCACGGCTATGGACAAAGCCATTGAAGATAACGAAGCCCGCATTAAAGAGTTGAGCGGCGGCATTTCCACGGGTTTTGACCAGCCGGCCGTTCTGGTATACCTTGAGAAAACAGTCAATGAACATGCGAAAAAAACAACATTTCTATTCAATGACTTGCGCCAGGCAGGGCAGCTTTATGTGGTTCCGGTCAGTATTTCCATGGCATGCCGCTTTGACGGCCTGAAAGCGTTGCTGAAGGCTTTCAACGAAAGTCCGTATTTCATTAAGGTGGTGGCCGTTACAGTCACGACGCTTCCGGAGCCGCCCCCTGTTATACAGGAAGGGGAAACCGCTGAAACGATTGTGCCGAGCACCTCCGTCCCCAAGAATGATGAAATGGCCATCAAGCTGGATATAGAGTTTTATGGCAGAACCGGGCCATTGGAAGCCGGCAAAGCGTACGACTTTGCGGAAGGGTATCAATACGGCGGAGACATTTTCAACTGAGTTTAAAAGTAAAAAGCTTCCCTTTGTAATCAAGCCGAGGGAAGCTTTTTTATATTATTTCTGTTTGCCGGAGTAAAGCCGGTTCAGTGCCCCGACGAGACGGGCCATATCGCTGCGCAGGCTGTCGGGCGACAGCAGCTCCGCCTTATCGCCGAATATCGTGAGCCATGACAGAAAGCCCTGGCTCGCACGCACGCTGACGGAAACAGTGAACCAGCCGTCCTTTATGTCAGACACCGCGATATCAAGGCCGAATCGGTCGAACACCGCCGTCGCCAGTTCGTCGCGGAATCGGATGCGCACAGTTTGCGGCTGTCCGCCGAACATGCCGAACACGCTGCGGTGATATTCGTCGAAGTCGATATAATTCTTGTATTCGGACACCTCACTGATAGCGCGGATATCCTCATCCGTTATCTCGATACGGGACATCCTGTCCACGCGGAAATGGGACAGGTTGTCGTACTTGTCGATATTGGACACCAGATAGTAGCAGTCCTCATACCACATCAGCGTGTACGGACTGGCCAGATACCGCTGGCCGTCCCGCTTGAAACGCTGCGTCTTGTCCGGCATGTACTCGAAATAGAGGAAGGAGATCTTCTTCCCTGCGTTCTGTGCGCGTACGATCCTGTCGATATTGTAGTATATCTCCTCGTTGCGCGTCTTCTGCGTGCGCGCCAACTCCATGCGCTCGCGGAAGCGTGACGCGGCAGCACAGCCGAACGGGTCCCCCAGCTTGCGTATCAGCTCGCGTGACTTCTTCTCGGTCATGAATCGGGCGGCGGATATCGCACTGGCGCACACCTCGGCCTCGGCCATCTCCATCGTGCGCTGCCCCAGAAAATATCCTGACGAGCGCTCATTGGTCATGATGATATCGTACCCCAGATCGCGCAGTATGGCGATGTCGGCATACACGGCCTTGCGCTCGGCCCCTGCCCCCGCTTTTTGCAGATAATCCAGTATATCCGCCATGCGCTTGGGGTGCTGTTCGTCCGTCTGCTCAATTAAGTAGTTTAAAAGAAGAATGATTCGTGCCCGTTTGGGGAAATCGTCCATGTGTTAGCTCCTCACGCGTTTGATGTGCTGATTGACAAGGTATCACCACGGCATCATAATTATACCATATATGCATACGAAGGAGAACAGTGATGTCGAAAAATGACTCCAGCTTCCGGATCAATAAGAGAAGCCTGCTCACCGCCGCACTGATCATATTCATACTTATCATACTGACATGGGTGCTGACGCTTATCGTCCCGCCGGGCGTATATACGGCAGACGGAACAGTGGAAACGTACACACAGACGGGCGAAGCGGGACATTATCCGGTTTACAACATCCTGCTGTCGATATTCAAGAGCTTCGCGCCGGGCGGGGACTTAAACTTCGTAATGATCGTCATCATGCTGTTCATACTGCTGATCGGCGGCTCCTTCACCGTGCTGGACAAGTCCGGCATACTGCGTGCGGTGATCGCCAAGATAGCGCAGAAGATGTACACGCGCAAGCGGCTTCTCATCGCCGTTGTCTCCTTCACGTTTATGTTTTTAGGTTCGTTCTTCGGCATACTTGAGGAGATCGTGCCGCTCATTCCTCTGATGATCGGTCTCTCGTTCATGCTGGGCTGGGACAGCCTGATGGGACTCTCCTTGAGCCTGCTTTCCGCCAGCTTCGGCTTCGCGGCGGCACTGTTCAACCCCTTCTCCATCGGAGTGGCACAGCAGTTGGCCGGTGTACCGCTATATTCCGGCACATGGCTGCGTCTGATATTCTTCGTCGTTACCTACAGCATACTGCTTCTTTTTCTGTTTCGCTATGCCAAAAAACTGGATAACAACCCGATGGCCTCCCGCGTTTACACGGAGGACACGCAGCGACGGGAAAAGTACAGGATGTCGCCCGAGCAGATACGGGAAGCTGCGCAGTTCAAAAAAGGGCCGATACTGTTCGTCGGCCTGCTGCTGGCCCTCATGCTGGCGTATCTTATTGCAGCGCCATTCGTCGGCATCGCTGACTACTCCATGATCGTCATCGCGGTCATCTTTATTTTGGCATCCGTCATCGGTTCCAAACTGGCGGGTTATAGGGGAACCGCGAACGCTTTCTTCGGCGGCATAATGGACATCGCGCCCGGCATCGTGCTGATCCCCATGGCGATGGCCGTGTCCACCATCATGCAGGAAAGCGGCATTCAAGCCACCATCATCCACGAGGCGTCCGCCGCGCTCACGCAGTCCAGCCCCTATCTTAACGTGCTCATCATATTCGCGCTGATACTGGTGCTGGAGCTGTTCGTATCACAGGCATCGGCCAAAGCCTTCCTCGTGATGCCGCTGATCGTACCGCTGGCGGCGGTCTCCGGTATATCCGCTCAAACCACAGTGTTCACCTACGCATTGGGTGACGGTTTTCTGAACGTGCTCTATCCCACCAACCCGATGCTGCTGATCGCGCTGGGGCTCACCACCGTCAGTTTCACCAAATGGTTCCGTTTCACCATCGGGCTGCAGCTCATCGTTATGGCCGTCAGCGTCGGATTCCTGATGCTGGCCATATCGGCGGGCTACTAGAAAAGATAATACAAAGCCCATGCTCTTTCCCTCCTGACCAGCATGGGCTTTATTAATAACGGGGTTCATTTTCGAGTGCATTTATGAAAATGGCGCCTATTGCGCTATTCCTCTCCCCACGCAGCAAGCAATTCTCCGCTATCCGAGAATATGGCATGAGCGACCCCGCCCGGGGTCAATTCCTCCATCGAACCTCTCACATACCACTTACCCGGTTCAAAGCTCACGATATACGGCCGCTCTTGGTGAACGTCATAATCCATAACATTCCATAAATCCTCAAAACACTGGGCCGCTTGCTCTGCCGTCTTTATTTCCCCATACAATGGTTTCTCTCCGAAAAGTTCTTCTCTCCAAGCAGTTGTCTTATCCGGGATGTCGAAAAACGCGGGGTCAAGCACATACACATTTTTCGAGCTGCATGCCGTCATGCCGATTAACATCATTACCGCAATCAGTAATATTACACCTTTCCCGACTTGCTTATTTTCTATGACTCGATCCTCCTTGCACCAAAACGGTTAAACACATTATACCATGCAGCTTATGCAATTTGGTATAATGTGTATATGGGCAACAGTTTGGTCTAATTGCGCATATTTTATATATTACTGAAAAATATTTCTTTATTTCAGGCTGCGCTCCAGATTCACGAGAAAGTCCTGCACATTGGTCACTATGGATTTTGCAGAAAGCGAACCCCTGTCGTGCAGCTTGTTCACCGCGAATTCGGATATGTCCACGGCATAGAAGTTGACCGGTCGGATCACGCCATTTTTAACGCAGTAGCTGGGAGTCATGTTGCCGGTGGCGATGGCGTGCAGCTGCGTGGCCAGCGCGATCACCGTGGTCGCCTGAGACAGCAGCACGCGCATCTGTGCCTGCGCCTCATATACATTAGCGATCACGTCAGGCAGAGGGCCGTCGTCACGTATGGAACCGGCCAGTACATACGGTACATTGTACCGAATCACCGCTGCCATGATGCCGTCCTCTATTCCCCGCTGTTCGATGAAGGGTCTTATGCCGCCTGCCGCGCATATCATGTTGATGGTGTCCAGATGATGGTAATGACCGTTTCTGACGCTGTGCTGCGTGTAGATGTCCTGCCCCAGCGCCGTTTTGAACACGGCGGCCTCCAGATCGTGGGTTGCCAGCGCATTGCCCGCGAATATCGCTTGTACATACCCCCTGGTTATCAGTTCAGCCATCGCGCGGCGTGAGTCAAAATCGAACGTGCAGGCCGGGCCCAGCACCCAAACGCAAAAGCCGTGCTCGCGCTCATAGTTCAGCAGTTCATACAGGCTGTCGTAGTCACGCGAATAGGAGGTTTCACGCGTCCGGGAGCCGCGGAACGCAAAGTCGTCCCCTTCCTTATCACGTGCGGCAAAGGCGGCGGCATGCAGGTATATGCCCGCGGAACCATCATCTTCGCGCCCTAGCACAACGCTGTCTCCAGCACGTATGTTGCGTTGTTCCACAGCAAAGGGCTGAGTGTCTCTTATGACCACTGCGCAGTCCATGCGGCTGGATTCAATGAGCCGCCACTCTCCGTCGATTCGAAAATACTCGGGGTATATGCTGGTCGCGTGGAACCCCTCCGGCGCGATGCCGTCCCTTTCCGACGCGCGGCAAAGCACGTCCGGCGCATCACGGAACTCCGGCAGACTGAAATCAGGTACGTTATAATGCTCCGGTTTCATAACCGCCCCTCACTTTGAAGGTTTTATTTCGGCAGCAGTTCCAGCAGGTGCTGCGTTATCCTGTCTTCCACACGGTAACACATATGGCTGCCCTGCCGCTCGCTGGCAACGATGCCTGCCGCCTTGAGCTTCGACAGGTGCAGCGATATCACCGGTTGAGGGATGCCCAGGGTTTGGCATATCTGTTTGACATGGCAGCTCTTTTTGCTGAGCCCGTTGACGATGCACAGCCTCACCGGATGCCCCAGTACCTTGAGCTTTGCCGCGAAAGATTCATAAACCGACATATCCATATTCGCTCGTTCCTTGCCGACCCCGTTAAAAAATTCAAATGATTTGTTATCCTTGCCTTGAGGCCTTAAACAGGCTGTACAGGCCGTAACCGCCGGACAGATTCCTCACAATGTAGCCGCGCTGCTTGAGCAGCCGTTCTGCCAGATAACCGCGCCGCCCGTATTGGCTGTATACCATTATTTCTCTGCCGACAGGCAATTCATCCAGCCGGTCCCGCAGCTGCGCCAGCGGGATATGCACCGAATCGTTGACCCAGCCGCCAAAGCGCTCTTTATCCGTACGCACATCCAGTATCAAGACGGCGGTCTTGGCGCCTACGTCATGCCAATGTGCAAGATCCGAAAGCCCGGCCATCACATCCGCTGCCACGGCACCCGCTATGTTCACAGCGTCCTTTGCGGTGCCGATCATGGGCGCGTAAGCCAGCTCCAGCTCGGCCAGTCTGTCCACCGTAAGCCCGGCCTGCATCGCGGCGGCGATCACATCCAGCCTCTTGTCCGCGCCGTTCTTCCCGGTGATTTGCACGCCGAACACGCGGCCGTTTTTGCGGTCGAACAGCAGCTTGACGCTCAGCGTTTCCGCCCCTGAGATGAAGCGCTCATGCGTTTGAGAGCACGTATAGATTTTTTCATAACGGATGCCGCGCTGCGCCAGCTGCGATTCCGTCAGCCCCGCGCCAGCCAGCTGCATTTCAAAAAGCTTGATGATTTTTACGCTCACCGTATGCCGGTAGCGCGAACTTATACCGCATATATTGTCCGCCGCCACGCGCCCCTGCTTAACAGCCGGGGCCGCCATCGGCAGCAGCGCCTTGCCGCCGAATGCGCACTCCACCTCCACCGCATCGCCCACCGCATAGATATCCTTATCCGTTGTTTGAAGCTTCTCATCCACGATGATGCCGCCGGTGATACCGATACCCAAGTCCGCCTCTCTGGCAAGCGATACATCCGGTTTCATGCCGGTGCACACCGCGATTATATCGACACAGACTGAGCGACCGTCCAACAGTTCCAGCCGTATTCCTTCATCGGTGTCCACCAGTTCACCGACAGACGTCCCTTTCACCAGTGCAATGCCGTTGTTCTCCAGCTCCACCGTGGCAAACCGGGCCATATCACCATCAAGAAACGGCAGCGCGTGGTCTTCCCGCTCGATCACGCAGGTTTTGATTCCCCGCCTTGACAGATTCTCAGCGGTCTGCAGCCCGATCGCGCCGCCGCCGATCACCGCAGCCCGCCGCGCGTGGCTCTTCTCGATGAAGCCGGACATCGCCAGCATATCCTCCTGGCCTTTCAGTGCAAAAACCCCGGGGATTTGTTTGTCAAACAGCGGCGGTTTGCTGACCACGGACCCCGTGGCGATAACCAGCTTATCGTAGGCGTGGCTGGATACCTGACCGGTTTTTAGATCCCGCGCCTTTATCGTATTGTTATGGCGGTTAATACCCACAACGTCGTGCCAAAGCTTCACGTCGATATCATAGTCCTGCCGGATGTCCTCCGGCGTGAGGCAGGACAGATCGTCTTTGTCGACAATGCCGCCGATATAATAAGGCAGGCCGCAGCACGCAAATGAAAGCTGGGGTCCTCTTTCGAATATGGTGATTTGTGCATGTCCATCCAGCCGTCTTAGCCGCATTGCGGCGCTCACGCCCCCCGCGATCCCGCCGATTACGGCATACCGTTTCTTCATGTCAACCACCTCAATAATTTGGATATATAGATATTCGACTATCCAATTATATTCCCTCTATATTCTTCCACTAAATTTGGATGTTATCATGATAAGACACCGTTTTTCTGGTATAATGACTGACGGAGGCATAATTATGATTTTTGGAATGTCCACCGCTTGTTTCTTTCCCCATATCCTTACGGAACAGACGATAGACAGGATGGCCCTAATGAACGTGCGGCGTATTGAGGTGTTCTTCTGTTGTCTTTCGGAATACAAAATGGACTTTGTGAAGGAGCTGAAGAAGCGTATTGTTGACAGTGGGATGAGTGTTTATTCCATACACGCACTGTCGCTGCAGTTCGAGCCGCAGCTCTTCTCTCCGAACACGCGCGCCCGTTCGGACAGTCTGGGCATATATGAACGGGTGCTGGAGGCCGGTGCAGAACTGGGCTCGGGCGTCTACGTATTCCACGGCCCTTCCAACGTCAAGAAGGCCCGTAAATTCTCGGTGAATTACGAATACACCGCCGAGTACGCTGACCCTCTGGCCGAAACGGCAAAGGGCTACGGCATTAAACTGGCATGGGAAAATGTACACTGGTGCTGGTACGCTGAACCAGATTTCCCGGCGAAGTTGCTGCCGCTGCTCAATACCGACAACCTCTGGTTCACGCTGGACGTCAAGCAGGCCGCTCAGGCCGGTCACGATCCGTCCGAATATATCGCCGCCACCAAAGGGCGGCTTGCCAATGTCCATATCTGCGACTTTGAGCGATCCCAAGAGCATGGCATCATCCCCCGGCTGCCGTTTGAGGGCGAACTGGATTTTAATCTGCTTAAGCGAACGCTGGATGAAGCGGGCTATGACGGCGGCATGATGCTGGAGGTCTACAGTCACAATTACAACAGCGAAGCGCAGCTCCAAAATTGCTTTGCGCAAATTCAAAGTGTCTTCTCATCAATATAGGTATTATTTCTCGATTAAAAACATAGTGAAGCCAACGCCCCGTTTTGAAGCGGGGCGCTTTATGTTCTGTTTACACCGTTGTGCTTGTTATCCGCGTATTCGGATTACGCTTTTTATTACCTTTCTGTCCCAGGCATCCTCATACGCCTGCAAGATATCATCCAGCTCATAGATGTGATCGAGCGCAAGTATATCTTCCGGGTTGAGGTCGCCGCTCTTCATATACGTGATCACGTCGTCATGCGTTTCCGCCTGATCGTAACCACCTGAGTAGAATACAAAGCTGTCTCGGGCAGCAAACGGGTTGATGGAATTGGCATCCCAGTCATACCAGCCATACACACCGCAGACGCCGTACGCCTTCAATATAGACAACGCAGACGACAGCGAGCCCTTTGTGCCCACCGCGTCGATGATGACGTCAAACAGGCCGCAGGCCTCTTCCAATACCTTGTAAACGTCTTCCTGCCTATAACTGCAGTAAGCGTGCACTCCCAGCTTTTTTGCAATGGTTTCGCGCGCGGGCGTGCCGATCATCGCCACCAGTGCCGCCCCCTCATTGACGGCGTGCGCAGCGAAGCACAGCCCGGCGCAACCGGAGCCCAGCACCAGCACGCGCGAACCTGCTTTTACGCCGATACGCCGTGAATATGACAGCGTTTCCCGATATGGCGTAATCAGCGTGGCCGCCGCGGGAGAAAACCACGAAGGTATCACACGGTTAGCACGGTGCTTGTCCCACTCCGCACGCAGGATACCGGCCCTTTTCATCTCGCATACGTCTTTGACGATACCATATTCCGCAAAACCGCCCGCGCGTGATGATATGCGCCCGTCCGGCGTGGCTGGGCAGCCAACATCCGTCACCAAATCACCCACGGCGAAGTTCTTTACCTTGCGCCCCAGCTCCACCACGCGGCCCACGCTCTCGTGGCCCAGCAGCATCGGATATTGCACCGGACGCAAATGCCGTCCGCAGATGAAGTTCTTATCAGTGGCGTTGCAGGTTGCGCCGAAGAGTATCTCCACCAGCGCGTCGTATTCCCCCGGCACCGGTTTATCTACATCCCATATCTCGAGCTTCCCCGGCTCCGCAACAACGGCTGCTTTCATATGAATCCTCCCTGTCATCTTATAAAGCGGATACCGGATAACCGGGCCGCCGCTCGCCTTGATTATACCCGAAACGGACCGCCCCGAGAAGCTTCGGCTGTCCGACAACAAAAAAGCACCGCCTTAAAGTGCGATGCGACAATGCCTTGCTCTAGTGTTTCCGGCTTTGCACCGGCCATGTATGATATTTGCGTGCCACTTCCAGCAACACGTCCACCATCTCCGGGCAGTACAGATTCCCCTTCTTCTCGCCCATTTTTTGGCACATCTCTTTGTAAGTCAACCGGTTGCATTGCAGCATTAAATCGTCAAATCCCCTGACGACGGCGACGATCCGGCTGGGAACAGCGATCGCGTCCTGCCATTCGTCGTAGCGTTTATAAAGATCGGCATATAGATTCTCCATCTGAGCCAGAGAATCGATACCGAGAATAATATCGCGCCCCACTTCGTAATGGCAGTCGTATACCAGACTATCGTCTTCGTTCAAACTGAGCCGGTTAGCCAACAGCGCATCGCCAATACCGATCAACCCGATATCCGCGATCTTGGCCAGCAGCTTAATGTCGGACAACGTTTCCTCCCTGCAGAACAGTGCCTTGCCGATCTGAACGGACAAGCTTTGAAGCCGCACGACGCGTTTGCCCCAGCCCGTCTTTTTGCTGATGATGGTATTGATGTTGTCCACCACCGACGCGCTGGCAAGATACTTGTGAATGTTCCTTCTTTTGATGAGCTTCTGGTATGCTTCGTGGTATAGCCGGCTGAAGTCCATCTCGCATTCTGCAATCGCGTAACCGCAGCTGATCTCCGTCTTTATCAGGTTCAGGTACGTGCTGTGCAGCTTCATTATGGCCTCGTCAATGCGCGTCTCAATTTCCAGCTGGTTTTTGCCGGAAAAAGCGCAGCAATACTCGCCGCCGCCCGTACGCCCGATCACATCCGCGTCAAAGAAGCAGTCCTCTATCACGTCCGCGACGTTGCAGATAAGCGTGTTCCCCGCCTGATACCCCATCGTGCCGCAAGCGTCACTCAAATTTTCAATTCTGAAAATAACCAGAGAAAGCGGATACATGCCAAAGCGCGCCAAGTTTTCAAAATGCGCCTCGAAGCTGCTGAAGTTCTTAAGTCCAGTCAAGGGGTCATGTGTTTCCAGATACGCCAGCCGATGATGATGCCGGCTGACGATGGCAATATCGATTGCGACGCCGGCCGCAAACCGCTTTCCGTTTATCCGGTCCAGCAAGCCTTTCACATGGTACGTATTCCATACACCGTTGATATTGATCTCGATTGCTTCATCCAGTACATGCCTTGTGCCCTCAATAAAGGTGTCGATTTTCGCGCGGAGCTTTTGGATACTGTCAGTCGATATGCGCATTTCCAGTTTGTTGATTGGAAAGGATGTCGTCATTCGCTGCTCGTTATCATAGATCCGTATTGAATTATCGTCGAAGTCGGCCTCCCAAATAAACAGCTCCGATTCGCCGGGCGATAAACCAAGCGCATCAAACATGCCAAGCTGTTCGCAGTATGCTCCGTTTTGAAGCGGTATTTCTTTCGGACTCTCATAAACGATATCGTTCAGGATGTGTACCAAAGCCTTCCTCCAGACGCCATATTCCTATATAAAATAAACAGATTTGGCACAATTGAAACAGATAACGCCGGCACGGCAAGCGTCTGTTTTTGTCGAAAATTGTACAATTGATCAGCGCGTCATCTGCCCTTATCGACAGACCTCTTTTTTTTGAAGTAGTCCTTCAAAACGGATGCCGTTTCTGCTTCCATCACACCGCCTGTGACTCTCGGCTTATGATTCAGGCAGCCCTCTGTCAGGTTATACAACGTTCCGCAAGCCCCCGCTTTCGGGTCATACGCGCCGAATACCACCTCGTCGATACGGGCATTTACAATGGCCCCGGCACACATCGGACAGGGTTCCAGTGTGACATAGAGCGTACATCCCGTGAGCCGCCAGCTGCGAAGTATGCGCGACGCCTTCCTGATGGCAATCAGTTCGGCATGAGCCAGCGGGTTGCGCTGCGTTTCACGAAGATTATGCGCCTTGGCGATCACAGCACCGTTTCGGACGATGACGGCACCCACGGGCACCTCGTCCTTTCTTGCTGCCTTTTCAGCCATTTTGAGCGCGACGGTCATGTAATACTCATGCGTTTCCATGCGGATATTATACCATGGATGATATAATGCTTCACGTGGATTTTTCTCTTATCCATCGCTTAATTCAAGCTTCATTTATAAGAATTATGTTATATCTCTGCTCAAAACGGACAATTTGTGTGAATATTTTTCCGTTGTCTCTTGTGGCTTGTCATTGAAGGTGGTATATTGGCTGTAATAATAAGGCTTGGAGAGTGCTGTGAATACGCAAAGACGTGACGCTATCATGGAACTGCTGAACACCAAAGGTGAGGTATACCTCAAGGATCTGGAGGAGCTTTTTCCCGAGTGTTCCAGCATGACGCTTCGGCGCGATCTGAAATATTTCGAGGAAAACGGCTACGTGAAGCGCACGCGCGGCGGTGCGGTTGCCCTGTCAATGCTGTCCATGACCGCTGAAGACGTCTATTCTCGTCGTGCACTGGAAAATACAGCCGCAAAATCGCTAATCGCCCGAAAGGCGCTGGCGTACATCGAAGGCGGGCGTTCCTTTTATCTCGATTCGGGCACCACGCTGATGCTGTTTGCCAAGGAGATCCCCGACGACTACTTCTCTATACTAACCAGCGGCCCCAACATAGCGCTGGAGCTGATCAAAAAATCCAAGCCCAATGTGATGATGATCGGCGGCCAGCTCAACCGCAACACCATCTCAGTCTCCGGTGCAAACGCAACCAGCTTCTTGTCCGGTGTCAACATCGATACGGCGTTTATGGCTGCAAGCGGCTTTTCCCTGCAGAACGGCTTTACCAGCGGCACATATTCTGAGTGCGAGCTCAAGCAGGAGGTATTGAAGCGTGCCTCGTCTGTCATTATGCTAATGGATTCGACCAAGATCGGCAAAAGCCTGCCGTATACATTCGGCTCGCTCACGGATATCGACGTGCTGGTCGCAGACGACAGCGTACCTGATGAACTGAAAACCGCTGCCGCTCAGAGCGGTGTCATGGTCATCTGACAAGCACCGTCTTGCAACACCAAAAAGGATTGCCTCATTATTATGGGCAATCCTTTCACATTTCTGTTATCGAACTATATCGGTTTTACAGCATTTCTTTCAGCCGTTGCGCGAATGCGTTGGCGCTCTCCTCCGCGGAAGCAATGATGTCAGTATATAGTGCGAAATCGAATATGTTGACTTCTTCCAGCACCAGCTTCTCATAGATATCAACGGTGCAAGTGCGCTGCTTTTCAATGACCAGCGCCTTTTTTGACGCCGCTGCCGCCGTCATGATAGCGGGGAACACGTATGGAACGAACGCTTCGGGAGATTCGTCGATCTGCGGGTCAATTACGGCCAGCACATCACAGTCGTCGCGAATCACGTCAAACGGTACGGGGTTGACGCAGGAACCGTCAATCCGGACTGACTCACCCTTTTCATGCGGCGAGAAAACACCCGGAATCGCCACAGCGGACCGGACAGCCGACCCGACGTCGCCCTCGCTGAAAACCAGCTGCTCACCCGTTGAGTATTCGGCAGCCACGATTTTGAGCGGGAAATACAGACGGTCGAACACCTTCACCGGCACGATCATCCTGTAGTATTCTTCCAGCCCGAGGCCGTCCAGAATACCGAATTTGGCGTCCTTTACCTTGTTGATGTTGATTGGTTTCTTTGCGCCCGGAAAGTTGACCTCCTGCATGAAATCGATCATATTCTGGCTTGTCATACCGGCTGCATACATCGCCGCCACCGCAGCCCCGATACCGGCACCGGATACGATATCCGGCTTGATCTCTGCCACCTCCAGTGCCTTGATGTATGCGATGTTTGCGATACCCTGCGCACCGCTGCCGCCAAACGCGATTCCAAGTTTTTTCGCCATAAGTATATCCCCTTTATATCAGCATTCTTTTAAGTTTCTCTATAAAACCGGGCACATATGTCATGGCCTGGTCATATACCTTTTTGAATTTAAAGAACTCCATCGTTGATATGCTGTCAAACGTTGGCCTCTCAAAAATGTCCACGCTGCACAGCTTCAGCTTCGTATTGATATAGGCTTCCTGAGTGGCTGCCCAAGTGGCGTGGTCCGCATTCTTGAGCGTTGGTTTGAGCTTTGCCGGCCTGACCGAAGACACATCAATCGCGATCAGTATGTCACATTCGTTCCGAATGATGTCAAACGGCACGATATTGGTGGCTCCGCCATCCACATAATACTCACCGTCCACCATTTGCGGCACAAAGGCGCTGGGCAACGCGACGCTGGCCATGATGGCGGGCAGCAGTTCGCCGGAATCGAACACGCGCTCTTTGAGCGTATGAAAATGAGTCGCCACCACTTTTAACGGGATATCCAGCTCTTCGAATCGGGTTTTGGGGAGCAGACGCACAAGCCTGCCCTGAGCAGCAGCTACCGCCAAACCGCCTTGCTTTCTCTCCGGCCGGACGCCGCTGCCGGCTTTGCCGCTCTTTAGGCTGATAATGCTTTTCAGGCTGTCCATGATCCCGTCCGGGGGCAAACCGCCGGCATACATTGCGCCAACTATCGCCCCGCTGGAAGTGCCGGATATGACGGACGGCCTTAGACCCAGTTCCTCCAGTGCTTTGATATACGCAATATGGGCGACACCCCTGACACCGCCGCCGCCCAGAGCCAGTCCGATCCGTTTCAAAGCCTTACCCTCATTCCTTAACTGATTCTAATATACCATCATAGACAGCCTCAGTAAAGACAATACGTATACTTTACTCCCAGGGCTCTTTGGTATACCTGCGAACATTGATCTCATCGATCACAGCACCGTTACGGTTCTTCAGCAAAAATAACGCAATGTTCGCGATTTCCTGGGGTGTGCTCAGTGTGGACAGGTCAAGGTCGGGCCGCGTTTCCTGAATCAGCTCCGTCGCGACGCCGCCGGGAGATATCGCATGAACGCGAACGCCATGTTTAAACGTCTCCCGCGCCAGAACCTTGGTGTATCCCAGCAGCGCATGCTTTGCCGCAGAATAGGCTCCCTGAGTCACGTAGCCTTTATTACCCACAACGGAAACGATGTTGATCACCGTTGCATGGGTGGACTTCAATAGATAAGGCATTGCAGCATTCACCAGCATGAACGGCGCGCGCACGTTTACCGCCATATGACGGTCCCACTCCTCTTTGCTGGTTTCTGTCAGCAGCAGCTTTTTGGCGTATCCCGCGTTGTTGATAATGATATCGACGCCGCCGAACGTATCCGCGCAGGCCGAAACGATTCTTCCATAACTGCTGTCATTCAGCAGGTCGGCCTGAACCCCGACCAGATTCTCACCGTCGATATCCTTTAGCGATTCGATATTGCGCGACGTGGCCAGTACTTTAACGCCTTCATTCAGCAGCGTTTTGACCATCTCAATGCCGATTCCTCTGCCGGCACCCGTAACGATCGCGGCTTTCCCCTTGATCTCGCTCATTCCTCGTATTCCTTTCCAATATTCCAATATTGCTTATACTATATTTTAGCACATGCATAACACGAAGCATATAGGTGAATCTGGATTAACTATTGTTAATGCCGGATTGATTTGATACAATCACACGGAAACGTTTATCAACAGGAGATTAGCATGCAACAGCTTAAAGACATTGATTGTTATATACTTGATATGGATGGGACCATATACTTGGGCAACCAGGAGCTGCCGGGCGCACGTGAATTTCTTGACTATTTGGACTCGGTTCGTATCCCCTATTTATTTTTCACCAACAATTCATCCAAGTCGCCCGATGATTATATTGAAAAGCTAAAAAACCTGGGCTTTGGAGATTATGCTCTTGGCAGCATCATCACCTCAGCGCATGTGGCAATTTCATATATCCGGAAAATCCACGGTAAGAATGCCATTGTTTACGCAGTGGGCACGCCGTCACTGCTGACCCAACTCTCCGATGCGGGCTTCGATGTTTCCGACACGCGCTCGCCGGACTGTGTGCTGGTGGGTTTTGATACCACATACGACTTTAAAAAAGCAACCCGCGCTGTGGAACTGCTGCGTGAGGGTATCCCGTTCCTCGCGACCAACATCGACGCCGTGTGCCCGCTGGAAGGAGGCAAGGTGCTGCCCGACTGTGCCAGCATCTGCGCGATGCTGACCCATGCCACCGGACGCGAGCCCAAATACCTCGGCAAGCCTTTTCCCGAGACCGCCGAATACATCGTTGAATATACCGGCGTTCCGGCAGAGAAAATTGCTGTGGTGGGCGACCGGCTGTACACCGACATGATGGTCGCGCTGAACAACGGTATGTGCGCCATCGGCGTGCTGTCAGGCGAGATGACGCAGGCGGATATCGACGCCAGCGATGCAAAGCCGCACCTGTTGTACAGTGGCGTCGATGCGCTGCTTGAAAGGTTAAAGGAGCTGTAATGCGAAAATAAAGAGCCTGCGATTTTTCACAGGCTCTTGCTAGCAACAGACCCCTGCTGTTCAAATGAACCGCGGGGTTTTTATATTTCCGGCTGCCTCATTTCCTGCAGCATTGCGAAAAGCCGCGGCATGATGCGCTTGAGTGAATATGGCTTAAATTTTTGATCCACGAAAACGTGATCCGTTGTGCCCTTGGCTATCAGCTTCGCGTCCTTTTCTCTTATCACCTCGTACGCGAATTTGATCTTGACGCCGCTTAAATCTGCCACATTCACGCGAACGGTCAGTTCGTCGTTGTAGCTGGCCGGATGATAGTATTTGCATGAGTCGGAGATGGGCGCGAGCATATATCCCAGTTCCTCAATCTCACCGTAACTTGATCCGCAAAGCTTGATAATCTCTTCCAGGCCGATATCGAACCAGTTGAAAAAATGGGCGTGATGCGCGTAACCCTGACGTCCGGTATCGGAATAGCGCACGCGAATCTTGCATTCCACCGTTTTCATTAACGACACCCCCCCAAAAAAATCATGACAGCCCATGTTCCAGCAATATCTCTCTGGCTTGGGTCGCCTCAGACTCCAGCACCAGAATCTCATATGTATCGCCGCCGTCCTTGGCTTTGGACGACACATTGCGGAGTTTAACGAGTATGCTTTCGGATTCCAGCGTCCTTTGCATCGTCACCGCCGCTTTTTTTGAACCTGCCATACCCACCACCAACCACATATGCACAAGACCTCTTTATCGGCTGTTTGACTTGCCGGAATTTACAACACCGTACGCAGTAAAAATCTCGGCACGGCCGCGTATTTTGATCGCCGAGGTGTTTTCCGTGAACTGCGCAATCATCACCTCGCCGCCGTCCAGCTTCTCCGTATGATGAAACTTGGTGTCGCGGCCCCGCGTCATACCGATGATATTGACGCCGTCCTCCAGCGCCTTGATAACTATATAGTCCTGATTCAGGTTCTTTTCCGGTTCCATTTTCTATCTCCGCTTCTTTTGGTGATATCGTACCATATTTACCGTTTATCTTCAATAGACGCTCTATTTTTTTGTCATTCATCGGGAGTGCCCGCATTACCGTTGGGCGTGCCCTCGTATACTTCTCAAAAAGGCGTCACCGTACTGGGCGAGCTTGGCAGGCCCAACACCCGAAACAGATAGAAAATCCTCCCTGTTTTCAGGCTTTTTATGGCACATGTCGGCCAGCGTCGCGTCCGAGAACACCACGAAAGCGGGCACCTGCTTTTCGTTGGCAATTGCCAAACGCAACTCCTTCAAGGCATTCAGCAGCTGCCTGTCCGCTGGTTCATCGTGCCCGGCTTTTACTTCTGCCGTCTGCTTTTGCCGCATCAGCACCGTTTCGCCGTCCAGCAGCACCCGGCGGGCTCGGACAGACAGCCTCAGCACCGGGTATTCGTCATCCGTCTGCTCGATATATCCATGCAGCGCAAGGTGATCGATGATGGATCGTATACTATCCTCATCCGCGCCTTTCAGCCGCCCGTATGTCTTGACGGCATCCAGACCCAGTTGGCGCACCTTCTCGTTCTTACGTCCCAGCAGCGTATCCACTACCATCTTAACGCCGTACTTGTTCCCCATGCGGTGGATGCACGACATGATGATCTGCGCGCGCTCGGTGACGTCCGTTTCCTCAAAATCCGCATCGCAGTTGCCGCAACACCCGCAGCCGTCCGGCAGGCTCTCCCCGAAGTAGTCAACGATATACTTCCTCAAACATTCTGTCGTCGCGGCGTACTGTGTCATCCGTTTGAGGCGGCGGTGTTCATGCGCCCGGATACGCTCCAGCGTTTCGGCATCCAGCTCCTTGTTGTCCTCACGGTTGTTGATGAGAAACTGGTTGGTCAGTATGTCTTTGCGGCTGAAAAAGAGGATGCACTCGGCGTCCATGCCATCCCGTCCGGCTCGGCCCGCTTCCTGATAGTAGCTTTCAATATCCTTGGGCATGCCATAGTGCAGCACGTACGACACGTTGCTCTTGTCGATGCCCATGCCGAACGCATTGGTCGCCACCATCACCGGCTTGCGGTCGTAGATGAAGTCCTCCTGATTCGCGCTGCGCTCCTCAGTCTCCAGTCCTCCGTGGTAGCGCGTCGCGGCAACGCCCTTTGCACAAAGGAACGCGCATACCATCTCCACGTCCTTGCGCGTGAGGCAGTAGATGATGCCGCTTTTTTCGGGGTTTGCGGCGACATGGTTCGCCACCGCCGAGAGCCTGTCCTTGGGGGTACGCACATCAAAATACAGGTTCGCGCGATCGAAACCCGTCACCATCACGAACGGATTGCGAAGCCCCAGCAGCGACACGATGTCTTCCCGCACCCTTTTGGTGGCCGTCGCTGTGAAAGCGGCAACCACCGGCCTTTTGGGCAGTCCGTCGATGAACGCCCTGACAGCGAGGTAGCTGGGACGAAAGTTCTGCCCCCACTGGGAGACACAGTGCGCCTCATCCACCGCCACCAGCGATATGTTTATCTCACGCGCCAGTTGGCTGAAGCCCGTTGTGTTCAGCCTTTCCGGCGCGACGTATATGATCTTGTACCGGCCTTCCCGTGCGAACTGGAATGCCTTCTTCGTTTGCGCTTCGGACAGTGCGGAGTTGATATAGGCTGCGGGAATATTGTCCTCCGCCATTGCCTGCACCTGATCCTTCATCAGCGAGATCAGCGGTGAGACCACCAGCGTGACACCTTCAAATATCATCGCGGGCAGCTGATAGCACATGGACTTGCCGCCGCCCGTGGGCATGATACCCAGCGCGTCCTCGCCTTGGCAGATGTGGTCGACCAGGTCCTTCTGACCCGGCAGAAATTCCGCATATCCGAAATGCTTTTTGAGCAGCAGTTCCTTCTTCACGCTTCCCCCTGGTGCCTTTGTTTACTGGATAACCACGTTGTCGTCCCCGTAAGCCGACTTCAATCCGCTCACCAGCGTGTCCGTCAATGTCACGCCCAGAGCGCCGCTCGTCTTGATCGCTTTGCCCGTCTCCTCGAACTTCACCATCACACACTCTTTGCCGGGAGATGAGCGCAGTATGCGGCGCAGTCCGGCCATATCTTCGCCCAAGAATTTAGGCACCTTGACGTACAGGCATTTGCCAGCGTATTTGGCGTCGGGCCGGGCGTACGGCTGCACCGACTCCACCATCAGCGAGGGCGCTTCCCCTTCGCGCACCTCCACCTTGCCTGTCACCATCACGATGGTGTCGTCCACCAGCAACGGTTCGACACGGCTGTAGACGCTGGGGAATATGACCAGCTCGATGGTGCCGTACAGGTCTTCCAGATAAGCGTTGGCCATCATCTTCTTGAGCTTAGTTGAGCGCTTCTTGACGCCGCTTAAGATGCCCACCAGCTCCACGATACGCGCTTCATAATACTTTGCCGCTTCCGCGTCGTCAGCGGCGGACATCACCTTGAATATGTTGACGTCACGCCCCTCCATGTCCTCCTTGAAGCGCTCCAGCGGATGGCCGGAGAGGTACACGCCCGTCGCCAGCTTCTCCATCGCGAGCATCTTGTCCTTGGCGTATTCGGGAATATCCGTAAAGTCGTCGGCATCGCCCGCATTCGCCGCCGGCATCGCGTCAAACAGCGACACTTGTCCCTCAACATTCTTGCGCTTGGCGTCCTGCGCTGTCTTCAGCACACGATCGGCCACGGCGGACAGCTGCGCGCGCTTTAACCCCAGACTGTCGAAGCAGCCCGCGAGTATCAGTCCTTCCAGCAGCTTGCGGTTGATGAACACCGCGGTGCGGTTGATGAAGTTGCGGAAGCTGGTGAACGGACCGCCCGCCTCGCGCTCCTTCTCGATGTCCTCCGCCGCCCGCCCCACGTCACGGATGGCCGCGAAGCCGAAGCGGATGCTGCCGCCCTCGGGCGCGAACATGAACTGCGAGCGGTTGATGTCGGGCGTCAATACCGGAATGCCACTGCTGACGCAGTATTGAATATAGGCGGATATCTTATCCGACGCGCCGATCAGGCTGTTCAGCAGCGCCGTCAGATATTCCACCTTGTAATAGCACTTGAAGTAGGCCGTGTAGTACGCGATGACGGCATAGGCGCACGCGTGGGACTTATTGAACGCATATTCGGCGAAGTCCACCATCTGCGCGAATATCGCCTCCGCCGTGTGCGCGGGCACGCCGCGTTTCACCGCGCCGGGCACGCCTATCGCTTCGTCGCCATGGATGAAGATGCGTCGCTCGTTCTCCATCACGTCTTTTTTCTTCTTGCCCATCGCGCGGCGCACCAGGTCGCTGCGGCCCAGCGAATAGCCAGCCAGATCCCGCACGATCTCCATCACCTGCTCCTGATACACCATGCAGCCGTGCGTATCCTCCAGTATGCGTTTCAGACGCGGGTGCATGTAGGAGACCTTCTCCGGATGGAAGCGCGCGTCCAAATACGCCGGTATCGAATCCATCGGGCCGGGGCGGTAAAGTGATATGCCCACGGCGATATCATTGAGGTTGCGCGGGCGCAGACGCTGCATCAGCGCGCGCATACCCGGGCTTTCCAGCTGGAATATGCCGTCCGTGTCTCCCGAGGCAATCAGCTCGAACACCTTGGGGTCATTGTACTTGAGCTTGTCCAGCTCTATCCTCACGCTATGCGCCTTTTCGATCATCTCCATGGCATGGCGGATCACCGTCAGGTTGCGCAGACCGAGAAAGTCCATCTTTAATAGTCCGAGGCTTTCCAGCGTGTTCATCGGGAACTGCGTGATCACGCTGCCATCGCGCGGGTTGATCTGCAGCGGCACGTGTTCGGTGACGGGCAGGCGGGAGATCACCACGCCCGCTGCGTGCGTGGACGCATGGCGGGATATGCCCTCCAGCTTCATTGCAGTGTCCAGCAGCTTTTTGATGTCCGGATTGGATAGATACTCGTTTTTCAGGCGCGGGTTTTCGTCCATCGCCCGCTGTATCGTCATCTTGAGCGCAAACGGCACCATCTTGGCGATGCGGTCGGCGTCCGCCAGCGGCAGCTTGAGTGCCCGCGCCACGTCCCGGATCGCCTGTTTGGCCCCCAGCGTTCCGAAAGTGATGATCTGTGCCACCCTGTCCGCGCCGTATTTCTTCACGACGTAGTCGATGACCTCCTGCCGACGCTCAATGCAGAAGTCGATATCGATATCCGGCATACTGATGCGCTCCGGATTGAGAAACCGTTCAAAGAACAGCGAATATTCGATGGGATCTATATTGGTGATGTACAGCGCATAGGCCGCGATGCTGCCTGCCGCGCTGCCGCGCCCCGGCCCCACCATGATACCGTTATCCCGCGCGAATTTGATGAAGTCCCACACGATCAGGAAGTAGTCGGTGAAGCCCATGTTCTCAATGACGCCAAGCTCAAATTCCAGCCGTTCTTTCAGCTGATCCGTTACGGGGTCGTATCGCTCCGCGAGGCCGTCCAGGCATATGCGCTTTAAGTATTCCGCATGATTGCCGCCGTCCGGTACATCGAACACCGGCAGGTGCCGCGCGCAAAAGTCCATCGTGACGTTGCACTTCGCGGCAATCTCCAGCGTATTATGAAGAGCTTCGGGCACGTGCGGGAACAGCTGCGCCATCTCCTCGGCGCTCTTCAGATAGAACTCCTCGGAGCCGAACTTCATACGGTCCTCGTCGTCTACGAATGCACGCGTCTGGATGCAAAGCAGCACGTCTTGCGCCTCCGCGTCCTCTTTAGCGGTGTAGTGCACGTCGTTGGTGGCCACCAGCGGTATGGACAGCGCTTTAGCCATGTCGATGAGCGCCGTATTCACCATGCGCTGCTCCGGCAGATAGTGATCCTGCAGCTCCAGATAGAAGTCCTCGCCGAACATAGCCAGCAGCCGCTTCGCCAGCCGCTCCGCTCCTTCGCGGTCCCCCGCCATGATCATGCGCGGCAAGTCGCCCGCAAGGCAGGCAGACAGGCACACGAGGCCGTCCTTGTACCGCTCCAGCACATCGTAGTCGATGCGCGGTTTGTGGTAAAACCCTTCCGTGAAGCCGATGGATGACAGGCGCATCAGGTTCTGGTAACCCGCATTGTTCTTCGCCAGCAGCACAAGGTGAGAATATTCCTTCATCTCGCGCGTCTTATCCGACAGCTTTCCGGGAGCAACGTACACCTCGCAGCCAATGATCGGCTTTATACCGGCATCTTTCGCCTTGCGGTAGAAATCCGCCACGCCGTACATCACGCCGTGATCCGTGATCGCGATGCTGCTCATTCCCAGCGTCTTGGCGCGCGCCACCAAATCCGGAATGCGCGACGCGCCGTCCAGCAGGCTGAATTCGGTATGCAGGTGCAGATGCGCAAAGTCCATAACTATCAATTCTCCTTGTCACCCATCATACATGAATCGGCGCACTGATTCAAATATTTTGTCGTATCAGGTGTCCAAAAAGCGCACACGAACATAGCGGCCTGTGATATAATTCATACTAACCTATTGGGAGGAGATGCATGAAAATAAGCCGTTTGTCCAAACGCCGAAGAATAGTCTATACCGTGCTCACAGTATTGTTCTGGCTGGCGGTCTGGCAGGCTGCGTCCATGATCGTGAACCAGCCGCTGTTCATGCCGTCTCCTGCGGAGACTTTCGTGTCGCTGGGCGCTCTGATCGTGACGGATATATTCTGGCTGAGCGTCGCCTTCACGCTTTACCGTGTGGTTGTGGGCGTCATCGTTTCCCTGATGCTTGGCATACTTCTGGCATTCGCTGCTTCGCACTCTGCTTTTGTAGAACAATTGTTGCGTCCCGTCGTGGCTGCGGCCAAGGCGACACCCGTGATGTCCGTCATCGTGCTGGCACTCGTTTGGTTCACATCCTCGTTTGTGCCCATATTCGCCTGCATTCTGCTGTGCTTTCCGATATTCTACACCAACACGCTGGCCGGATTGCGCTCGGTGGACAGCCAGCTGCTGGAGATGGCGGCGGTCTTCCGCGTAAAACGCAGCCGCGTCATTACCGGCGTCATCGTGCCCACCATCATCCCTCACGTCTACTCTGCGCTGGCGATGTGCCTTGGATTTTCATGGAAATCAGTGGTGGCGGCGGAGGTGCTGTCCAGCCCGAGGTATGCTCTCGGTTACCGGCTGTACGAGACCAAGCTGTATCTCAATACACCGGAGTTGTTCGCGTGGACGCTGGCCATCGTCGTTATCAGCCTGATCGTCGAGAAGGGCTTAAAGCACTTACTGCCGCAGGGAGGCCGCCTATGAATATACGTATTGAATCGCTGACCAAACGGTTTAACGGTCATGTCATATTCGAAAATCTCAATCTGGAGATTCCCGCGGGGCGCATCGTAGCGCTCACCGGGCGTTCCGGCTGCGGCAAGACCACGCTGCTGCGCATGATCGCGGGGCTCGATACGGATTATTCTGGTCAAATCACCGGCGTGCCGGCAAAAATGTCTTTTATGTTTCAGGAGGACCGGCTGCTGCCGTGGTGCGACGTGCGCCAAAACCTAGAGTTTGTTCTGAAGGACGTGATGAACAGGGATGAGATGCGCAATGTGATTAATTCCATGCTGGCCGCGGTGGACCTCGCCGGACATGCGCATAAGAAGCCGGCCGAGCTCTCGGGCGGCATGCAGCGCCGTGTCGCGATGGCGCGGGCCTTTTGCTACCCTGCCGACCTGCTGGTGATGGACGAACCCTTCAAGGGCTTCGACGCGGAGCTGACAAACGAGCTGATTTCTCTGTTTGAGCGGCTTTATACAGGCTCCGGCAAGACGGTGCTGTTGGTGCTGCATGAGCCGGAAATCATCGCCCGTTTGGGCTGCGGTGTGATCGACATTCAGGCGCTGGCTGCGCCCTCACCCAGCGGCGTGCAGCGTGACAACCACCAGCTCGGGGCGATTGAAAACGCGTAACGGAAAATGACTGTTGCCAAGACCTCGGCTCACCACAAGCGACGTATCCCCCACTTCATACAGGCCGCTGGTATACTTAGGAAACCAGCCCTGCCCGGGCGCGAAAAGTCCGCCGATAAACGGCAACCGTATCTGCCCGCCGTGCGCGTGACCTGACAATACCAGATTCACCCCGCTTTCAGCGTAATCATTGATATACTCCGGATGGTGAGACAGCAGTATGCGAAAACCGGAGGTTTCACCCGCCAGCTCTTTCAATTCTTCCTTGAATGATTCGTCGCCTTCAAACGTGGAATCCTTCAAACCCAGCAGTTCAATGGCTTGATCGTCTTTTTCCAGCGGCTTGTGGTTGTTGTCCAGCACCGTGACACCCGCCTCTTTCAGCCTTTCGCACAATTCGTCGTATCTTCCGGACAACCATTCATGGTTGCCGGACACATAATAGACGGGTGCGATGTCCACAGCCTGCGCCGCAAATACCATGGCCGCCTCCATATCTTTGCTGTGCCCATCCATCAGATCACCTGTGATTACGATGATGTCCGGCATGGCTGCCGACGATAATTCAAGCAGCCGCTGCTGCGAACGCCCGAACGATTTGCTCTGCAGGTCCGACACCTGCAGAATCCGAAAGCCGTCGAACGCCTGCGGCACATTCTCGTCAGCTATCTCTAACTCTGTGATCACGACATCGTTATTCTGCCATATAAAGAAAGCCGTAAGCACCACGGCCACTACAGCCAGTATAATCAGCATCCTGCGTTTGTTCCTCTTCGTTTTCTCTTTCACTCCGCCTCACTCACTGCCGTATAATTCACCAGATTCACGCCCAGATAGACCGCCCCTTCAATCGGGTTGTCGTAATACGGCTCGATGACGTCAAAGCCCAGCTTTTTGTACAGCCTGATGGCAGGCTGCATGGTGACCAGCGTGTCCAGCACGATGCGCCGGTAACCGATGGCAACTGCGTCCTGTATGATTCGCTGTGTCAGCGCTTCTCCCAGTCCTCTGCTGCGGTATTCCGGCCGGACATAGAGGCGCTTCATCTCAGCGGTGCCGCCGTCCAGCGGACGCAGCGCAACACAGCCCGCCGCTTTGTTGTCCTCCATCGCCAGATACAGCCGCCCGCCGGGCAGGGCATATCGCCCGGGCAATGCTGCCAGTTCTTGCTCAAACGATTGGAAACAAAGGCTCACACCCAGCCAATCGGCATATTCCCCAAAGAGCGTCCTGACATCCTCAAGTGCATCGTAACCCGGTATAATATGCATTTCGTCACCTCACTTTTGAATAATATACCACAATACCGCATCCCTTCGCAAAATCATTGAAAACAAAAACTCCCGCCGGGGATACCGACAGGAGTTTTGGTGGGCTTTCGCCCGATCAGATGCGAATCAAATTATACGGCCTGAACATTGGCAGCGCGAAGCTTGCTGCTGTTCCGGGGATCAGTTTCGACATCAAAAGTGACTCTCTGGCCTTCCGAAAGCGTCTTGAAGCCATCGGACTTGATGCTGGAGAAGTGCACAAACACATCGTCCCCGCCTTCATCGTTGGCGATAAATCCAAAACCCTTGCTCTCGTTAAACCACTTAACTGTACCTTTATACATCAAAGATACCTCCTTAAAAAATAGCGCGCTCAGATATAAAAAGATCCACAACTGCCAGTAAACCATGAAACGAACGCATGACTTACAAAGCAACATGTGAATCGAATCGTACATCTGAACAACAATAGTATATTACCACAGACAGAGAATAATTCAAGCATTTTTTCTCAGAAGGCTGTGATTTTAATAAATATCTCTACACATTGACTCTTAATACCCATAAAGGTTATAATTTTCATGCATGCTGGCGATCATCTGGCAGCCATGAAACGGAAGTTTATATAATAATTATACCGGATTTTAATTGATAACTATTCCGAATAATGATATAATAATGCTAATAAACGTGAGGAGGATATGGATATGAATCAAAAGGTAGCTTCGCTGATCAACGAACAAATCAACAAGGAACTGTTCTCTGCGTATCTCTATATTGATATCGCCAACTTCTTTGCCAATGCCGGTCTTTCAGGTTTCGAAAACTGGTTCTTCGTGCAGGCGCAGGAAGAACGCGACCACGCAATGCTTTTTCGCACCTATATGCTCAACAACGATGAAGTGATCATACTGACCGCAGTGGACGGTCCGGGGAAAACATATGAGAACTACATGTCGCCTCTGAAACTGACGCTGGAACACGAGCAATTCGTTACGGCTTCCATCAACAACATATATGCTGTCGCATACGAAGAGAAGGATTTCAGAGCCATGCAATTCCTCGACTGGTTTATCAAAGAGCAGGGCGAGGAGGAAAAGAACGCCACCGACCTGATACGCAAATTCGAACTCTTCGGCAGCGATTCCAAGGGGCTTTATCTGCTTGACCAGGAGCTGGGCGCACGCGTTTACGCGCCTCCGTCTCTGGTACCATAATTCGCAGCGTTAAATGAACAACATAAAACCGTCAGTTCACGGACTGGCGGTTTTTATTTTTATAGCTCTTTTTCAAAGCATGTCTGCGATGTTTTTCAGATCGGTTATCCAGTCCATCAATACGGCGCTGTGTTGTGCACGCTTATCCGGATCTTTTTCATAACCCTGAAGGAGCTGGTGTTGATGCTGATAGTATTCCATCAGCTTGATAATGCTCGTTTTTAAACCAGTGAGAGCATCCATATCACGGCCGGTTGCCGCAGCCTCCATCTGAACAATCGTCGCTTCAAACTGTTCCGCGGATTCCCCCACCGTCTTTTTGAAGTCGCGCAGCACCCATTGCCGCTCAAAAACGTTACGGCCTTTCCATCCTTCATACTGCTCTCTGAAAGTCGCCGCCACCCGCTCCACCATCGGCTGCAGCGCCTGCCAGTTGGCTGACGAAGATGCGATCTTGTCGTTTGCATTGTTTGCTTTGTAAACCCCGGCGTCAATCAGCGCCTGAACGGAGCTGATCTCCATGCCGTTATACTGTTCAGCGTATACAACGGACAGCGCAAACCCCGTTCCCGCCTCCTCGGCGCTCAGTATGTGCTTTTCGTTCATCGCATAGAATGCGTCGTCAGACATCCCCATTTCACCAGCAATGATGCTAATCGCCTTTGCAGCGGTCTCAGTCTTCACAAGGCCGGGGCCTATGGCGTAGGTATACACGCCCGAGTGCTCAAGCTCACCGGCAAGCGTGCTGCAAAGCTCCACCTGTGCCGTTTTGAATACCTCGTAAGCGCCCATGTATGGGGCGGCACCCGAAGACGGAACAAACACGATAACACCGCTGCCGCGATCTTTCATCGCAGGCAGGAACAGCCGCGTCAGCGCGAGCGGCGCACGAAAGTTGACGGCGTAGCTTCTATCCCAGTCCTCCATCGTCACGGCATCCACCGCTCCGATTGGAGTAACTGTCGCATTGTGGAACAGCACATCAACATAGCCGTATTGCTTGATTGCATGCCGGTAAAGAGCTTTCAACTGCACATCATCGCTGATATCGACAGGGTAAATCTCAGCGCATTCTTCGCCGAACTCAGCAATCAGCGCCTGCTGTGCAGCCTCGCCTTTAGCCGTATTAATCTCGGCGATAATAACACGGGCTCCCAGCCAGCAGAAACCGCGGGCTGCCTCAAATCCGATTCCCCCGCCGGCGCCAGTCAGCAGCACAGTTTTATCCTTCAGTGTTGTACGCGGTAATCCTCTGGCTTCTAACAGCATCGCTACCTCCAAAGCAATAATACTTTTCTGCTGTATTTTATCACATAATACAAAAAAGAGAAACGTGATAACGTGGCGTTTTCCCGTGAAAACTCGAAGCTGTGTAATATATCTGCCGTGGTTTGGAAATGCTTATCTCGAGGTGATATTATTTGTATTATGCTTATATGTTTCCGGACGAACATCTCGCCGCCCAGCAGAACCGCCTGCCGCTTGTACTGCCACTGGGCAATATTGAATACCACGGCTTGCACAGTGTCTGTGGCTCTGATATCATCATCACGGAATCCGTGGCACGTTTGCTGGAGCAGGAGTCGGATATCGTTCTGGCTCCCACGTTCAACTACGGACCCTCCAGCTATGCGGCATCCGGACCGGAGAAGGGTACCATTCATGCTGATATGGACGTGTTCGAACATTTTATTAAAGACATTTTGCGGGCTTTTATCGAGGGTGGATGGAGCAACATTTATATCCTTATCCATCACCAGTATGATATGGAAATCGAATTTCCGATGACGCTGGCCTGCATGAAGGCCGCCAAACAGCTTTTCTTCGATTTGATGGAAATAAAGCAGGGACGCGGCTGGTTCGCTCAGTCTGTTGATCTTGCCATCGTCCTCGAGAAGATGAACACCGTTAAGGTGCTGCCCGTATTGAGCCGTGAAGTACAGGAAGCCGTGGGATATGACCATGCCGGCAAAGTGGAGTGCTCTCTGCTCGCCGCGCTGCGTCCGGACATCATGCTGGTAGACGACAGAAAAATAAAAGGCGGCGAATGGTTTGCCCAAAGCGCCGCCGACTATTCCGCTGATTATGGTAAGCACATATTGGATATGTGCCTTGCAGATCTCAAAAATAAAATCGTTTGAATATCACTCGTCTAATGCATAGCCGTGAAAGCTCATGTTCAGCAGCTCTCCCAGCATATCCCGGCCACGCGATTCCGGCAATCTGTCCAAAATGCGTCCGGCCTTTGCGATGTATTTCGTCAATACAGACTGCGTCTTTTCGATGCCCTCAGTATCGCGAATCAGCTTGACCAACTGAAGCAGATCTCTTTTCGAGGCCTTTTTGCCGCCGGGCATACTCAGCACACTCTCCAGCTTCGTCCTGACCGAGGAATCGACTGTCGCCGCCAGTATCACCGGCAGCGTGATGACGCCTTCCTTTAAGTCGTTGCCAGCCGGTTTGCCGGTGGTGTCCGCGCTCTCCATGATGTCCAGCAGGTCGTCCTTTATCTGGAATGCGATGCCGAAATAACCGCCAAACCGTGCTGCCAGCTTCACCTGATCGTCTTTCAAACCGCCGAGATGAGCACCCGCGGCACAGGCCGCCGCAAACAGAGCCGCCGTTTTACGGCTGATACGCGACAGGTATGTTTTAAAGCCGGGTACAGTGCCGCGCCCACGGAACTGCTCAACCTCACCCACGCAAACCTCTTCGATTGACTTCGCCAGCTGTTGCATATACTCCACCGGCAGGTCAGCCGAAGCCAGAGCAAGTATCGACTTAACATAAAGATAGTCACCAGCAAATACCGCCGTATTCACGCCTTCGCGTGCGTATACAGTGGGCATATTCCGCCGCAGCTGCGAATTGTCGATAATGTCGTCATGTACCAGCGTGGCGGTGTGCAGCAGCTCAATGCTCATTGCGGTACTGATCACCTTTTCCCGCTGGTATTCCCCCATCATCGACGACGCGATGGTCATCGCCGGGCGAAGCCTTTTTCCGCCGCTGCTGATCAGTTCGACAGATAGTTTGTCCAGATATGAATTTACGCTCTTGTGCGACTGGAACTGCCCGAGCAGATTCTGCTCAAACAGTTCCAGTTCAGCCTTCAAAGCGGGCAAGTTTTCCCACACGATATATAAACCCTCCGGGCTATTTCTTCAGCATGCGGTTTCTGCCGAAAAACAGGGTGAGGCGGCCGTTCTTTTTGGTCCCGTCCCAGACTCTGCCCAGATACGGAAGCACCCAGTGGTCCAGACCGAATGCGCGACCCGCACCTGCCGCAATAGCAATGCCGGCAAACAGCATCCACCAAGTGGTATCGTACATACCCGTTGTCGTCACAAACATCGCGATAAGCCCCAGCGAAGCTATTGACGACAGGAACGTAAACGTGCCCGAGAATATGGCGAGTCCGACGAGGATCTCAATTATAACGATGAATATTTGGAAGAACATTGCCCAGCCGTCCGTGGCCAGCACCCATCCGTTGACAATCCAGTCCACCAGGAAGAACTTGATGCGGAACGTCATGGTGCTGCCCGACTTATCCAAAAATACGCCCAACCAGCTCCAGTCGATGTTGATAAGCTGCTGAACAGCAGATGCTGCGCCCTCTGCGCCGCCCGATGCCGCCGCTCCGGTGGCCGCCGCCACAGCCTCCGCCGCACCGGCCGCTCCCGCAGTGGCCGCTGCCGCTGCATCGGCTGCGCCGGCGGTTGCTGTGGATGTGCTGTCGGCACCACCGTAACCTAAGAACGTGGCCAGCTTGGGATCCGTCATCCAGCCTTCCAGTATCTTCTTTAAGCCTTCATAGAACCAGGTCCAGCCCAGGAACAGACGCAGCGGCACCAACCACCAAGCCTGAACCTTTTTAGCATAGTTTCTCTGCAGAAAACGCTTGTGCTGCCTACGCTCCAGTATTTCGTCGCAAAGATACTTCCAGACCCCGGACAGTCCCAATATACCGTGCAAATAATGCATATTGACGATATACTTCATAAGAAGAGATATCCAGCGGCCCGGGCGCACACCCATCAGGTCTGCCACCGCGAAATAGTTACCGATGCAGACCATCACACCGTGCAGCTTTACCTTGACCGGCCTCAGCTCTTTTCCGTGCATATCTGCGATTATGTTGTGCGCCGCGCCTTCCGCCGTCTGCAGCGCCGTTTCGACCATGGCCGGATACGCCTTGCCCTTGTCGTCCAGCAGCGCGCCCACGTCGCCGATCGCATATACGTTTTCGTGTTTTGTACGGCAGTATTCATCCACACAGAGACGTCTTGCGCCACCTTTTTCAAGCTCCACCATGCATTCAACATCTTCAGATGCGCGCACACCAGCCGCCCAAATCAGCGTATGGGTGCCTATTGTCGTACCGTTGCTGATGTCGATTGATTCCGGAGTCACGTTTTTGATTGCGGTGGACAATATGATCTCGATGCCCAGCTTCTTTTCCATATAATCGTGGGCACGCTTACTGTTGATATCGCACAGGTTGCTCAGCACACAGTTGAGCATGTCAACCAGCATCAGCCGAACCTCATTACGCCCCACACGGTGCTCACGGCAAAGCTTTTTAATCCACTGGCCAATCTCGCCGATCATTTCCACGCCGGTAAACCCTGCGCCGCCCACAACGAATGTCAGCAAACGTTTGCGGCGTTCCTTGTCCGTTTCCGTCGACGCTTCAAAGAAGCAGCGCTCAATGTGTTCACGAATCCTGATGGCATCGCCGACAGACCAGAGCGGGAAGCCGTTCTCTTCAAGACCCGGTATGCCAAAATAGTTCGGAGTTGAGCCGATAGCCATAATCAGATAATCGTATGGATATGTATGATTGGCTGAAATGACCTTTTTATTTTCAAACTCAAACTTGTCAATGCTGTCCAGCACAACATTCACACGTGTATTCCTGAAGATTTTGCTGAGCGGTACTTTAACAGCATCTTCCCCCACCCGGTTTCCCGCTACTTCATGGATTTCCGTCAGCAGCGAGTGATAAGGGTTTCGGTCGATGATGGTGATTTCGATATTGTCTCTTCTTCCCATCTTGTGAAGCCGTAAGGCCGCTTCAATGCCAGCATACCCGGCACCGACAATAACAATTTTTTTTGGCATAGTTCTCCTCCCCAACATTAAAAATAACAAACCGCCCATGACATTAAAAATCATGCAGAAAACCGATTATGTGATGAACCAGTATCGGCTGCCGCATTCGGTCTTATTTAACGGTCAATATTATCATAATTCATCCGGCAGTTTTTAACCGCATATATTGCGATCAAAGGACGTCGCCAGCAGCTGCAGCCAGATGACATTACGTGCATGAAGGAGCAATGGCAATATCGCCAATGCAGCTCAGCAGAAAAAACAGCATGACGACTCTGTTTCTCTGATTTTTTATGATATCAGAACGATTCCTAAAAGTAAATGACATACTTTTCACGATCTCCTATAAATTCGATACATATACTAGTAATGTTGATTATATTTTCTTGATTTGTACCAAAAAAAGTATTAATGGCTAACTATTCTTTATTGAAAGTCTTTATGAATAGTGTTATAATCGACAAATCCAAGACAACCGTACATATTTCGGTGGTATCTGGATAAAATAGTCATAAACATTTTTGGGAGGGTAGAAATGAAAAAAATCTTATTAGTCATGTTGGTATCAGTAGTGGTACTCGCAATGGCTCTTGCAGGCTGCGGCGGAAATAAAACGCCTGATGCCCCGGCAGCCACGGAAGCCCCGGCGGCGACGGAAGCTCCGGCCGGTGAAGAGAGCCCCGCTGGAGAAGAACCTGCGGCGGGCGCTGTTAAAACGGGTCTTGGTACAGTGATCAGCATTGCGAAGTCCGCCGGCGCATCTGCCGACGCTACGGCTCTGGCTCAGGCTGATATCGTAATGGCAGCCGTGACACTGGGCGCTGACGGCAAGATCGCCAATGTCAAGATCGACACAACGCAGTCCAAAGTCAATTTTGATGCTGCCGGCCAGCTGACGACCGATGTCGCTGCCGAAGTGAAGACCAAAGTTGAGCTCGGTGACGCGTATGGCATGAAGAAAGCTTCCGGTATCGGCAAGGAATGGTATGAGCAGATTGCAGCACTGGAAGACTGGATGGTTGGCAAGACGATCGACGAAGTGATGGCGCTCTCCGTAACGGCAGAAGGCACGACGGATGATCCGGACCTGACCGCGAGCGTGACCATCCACGTCGGCGATTACCTGAACGCTGTGAAGAAGGCTGTTGACAACGCGAAGGACTTTGGCGTTGCCGTCACCGGCGCAACGAAGACCGGCCTTGGTACTGTCATTTCTCTGGCGAAGTCCGCAAGCGCAACAGCTGAAGCGGCTGGCCTGGCGCAGACGGACAACATAATGGTTGCGGCCACATTTGATGAAACAGGCAAGATCGTGGGCGTTATCATCGATACGGCACAAATCAAAATAAATGTTGATGCAGCGGGCGCTGTTACCACGGATACTGCTGCTGAGCTCAAGACCAAGAACGAGCTTGGCGATGAGTACGGCATGAAGAAAGCTTCCGGCATCGGCAAGGAATGGTATGAGCAGGCTGCGGCTTTGGCTCAGTGGATGATCGGCAAAACTGTTGACGAAGTGGCTGGCATGGCGCTGACCGAAGGTGCTCCGGCGGATGCCGATCTGGCCTCCAGCGTGACAGTTCACGTAACCGACTACATCGCGGCTTTGCAGAAAGCAGCGGCAATGGCTGACTGATCAGTTTCAACCGTGTAAGGAGTCAATCCCTCCAAAGCGATTTGGAGGGATTTTTCTTATCACAAGCTATTGCTCATAACAGAAAACTACTGCAAATGTTCTTCTGTTTACTTTCCATATATTTTCGGGTAAAGTGGAAAATGTGCATTATGCGCAGCAAACAATAGATAGTGTTAATCATAGTTACGGGGTTATGGAATGAAAAAAGCAATTATCCTTCTGCTGGCTGTTTGCATGCTCGCCTCATTGGCTGCAGGCTGTGTGAAGAACAATAAATTTCAAAGCAACTTTATGGATACGTTCGATACTGTCGTCATCGTGATGGCTTATACGCAAACAGAAGAGCAATTCAATGAGCTTCTCGGCATTGCTCATGAGGAGTTTTTGTACATGCATAAGCTGTTTGACATATACCACAGCTATGAAGGCATCAATAATGTGAAGACGATCAACGACAATGCCGGTAATCAGCCCGTGAAGGTGGATACCCACATCATCGAGCTGATAAAGTTGTCCAAGGAATGGTACGAAAAGTCGGACGGTGCCGTCAACATCGCGATGGGCTCGGTACTGTCCTTGTGGCACGATTACCGCGAGGCAGGCATCGACGACCCGGGCAGCGCGCAGCTTCCGCCGATGAGCGAACTGCAGGCAGCCAAAGAACATTCGGACATTAACAACGTGATCGTCGATGAGGCGGCCTCCACAGTATTTCTGGCAGACAAGAATATGCGTATTGATGTCGGCGCGGTCGCCAAAGGCTACGCCACAGAGGTGGTCGCCGATCTGCTGACCGAAAAGGGCTATAACTCCGTGCTGATCAGTGCAGGCGGCAATGTGCATGCCATCGGGCACCCTCTGGACGGCAGGCGAGTCCGGTGGGGTGTTGGTATCAAGGACCCGGACAGTCCGCTGGCCGGTTCCGTGGACGAGTCGAACCTTCTTGATGTCGCTTTCGTGAAGGACCTTTCCGTGGTGTCCAGCGGCGTCTATGAGCGGTTCTATACCGTAGACGGCAAGCAGTACCACCATCTGATCGACCCGGCCACACTGATGCCTGCCGACTATTACAAGGCTGTCACGGTAATCACCGCAGACTCGGGCGTGGCCGACCTGCTCTCCACCGTGCTCTTCATTGAGCCGCCGGACAAAGCTCTCAAATTCGCCGAAGAGCTTGAGGGTGTGGAAGCCCTTTGGGTGATGCCGGACGATGAACTAATTATGACTTCCGGCTTCAAGCCTATGCTCCGTGACTTGGGCGGCGCATCCGCTGAGAAATAGACCTGACCAAGGACAATAAAAACGGCGGTGGCCTTGAAAACTTTTATTCAAGGTCACCGCCTATATTAAAAATGTTTGAAGCTTTTTAATTATCCTACTCCTCTTCGTTGTCATCCGGCTCTGACGTCTGTGCCGACGGTTCTTCTGCCGTCTGCGGGCTGTGTGTCAGAAAATATTCGTACAAATAATTTGTGTCAGTCATCCTCGTCCTCCCTGAATTCTAAAATGTCCCCGGGTTGGCAGTCAAGCTCAACGCAAATCGCATTCAGCGTCGAAAAGCGTATGGCTTTAGCCTTCCCTGTTTTCAATATCGACAAATTGGCCTTCGTTATGCCCACCTTATCCGAAAGTTCGTTGAGTGAGATTTTTCTTTTGGCCATCATGACATCCAGGTTAACAATAATTGCCAATTCAATCCTCCCATCTCAAATCGTCAGGTCGTTTTCATCTTTAAGCCGTATGGCCTTGTCGAAAACGGCGGCCAGCGTCTGGCAAAACAGACTGGCGAGCACGGCCAGTATCGCCACGACAGGCGTCAGCACCGTAAAATCGATCAGCGTTTTGACGATCAGCACCAGCGCTGCTGCAGCGCATACGTAAGATGTATACTTCAGATAAAGGACATTGTTATAGACAAAAGGTGAGCTTTTTATGACCGTTCTGAGCAGTTTGCGCAAAAAGACGAGTATGAACCAGCAGCAGACACAGCACAGCTCCAAAAGCGTGAACGACAGCCATTTGTCGTTTGAAGTGCCTGTAAAATATCCGGCGACGAGTCTCTCATCCAGCAAAGCGGTCATGAAAGGTAAAGCGATGATAAAAATGGTCCCCAATACAAGCGTGATTTCCAGCATCCGCTGAAGTATCAATGGGATGTTCCATAAGCTTTTATCCATGTTTCACCTCCATCAAGCGAGAGAATAGCATAATGGGTACTCAAAGTCAACGATTTTTTATTGGTTTTCAATAAATACACAACCTTGTACGCATTTTTGGACAGCCTCTGTGATATAATTCGCGTTTAAAGGGGGTTCTTATGATGGATATGGGGTTGTACATTTTGTCGGGCACATCTGTGATGCTGCTTCTGGCGGTGCTGTTTGTGCTGATATTTAAAAAAAGCAGATCGGGTGATGTGGGTGGCTCGCTGGAAAGGCTGGA
This sequence comes from Bacillota bacterium, assembly GCA_023416745.1. GTDB lineage: Bacteria > Bacillota > Clostridia > Christensenellales > SZUA-584 > SZUA-584. Next base: position 10,598 of record JAEZHF010000072.1, on the reverse strand, counting down.
AGCCACTCTTTTCCGGCTGCTGGCAGACATGAAAAAGCAAAGCGCCGACAGTGCCTATCAGCAGCGCCGCGAAGTGATCGAGATGTTCGGGGCACTGGGCGACGGACTGACGCGCACGCTCTGCGACACGGCACGCCAGAGCAGCGAGAGTATGGACAAGCTGCGAAATTCCGTGGAAGGCCGGCTGAAGGAGATAACCGAAACCACTGAAAAGCGGTTGGAGCAGATGCGCAGGACTGTGGACGAGCAGCTTTCCGACATGCTCCAAAAGAGGCTGACAGGATCGTTCAAGCAGGTGTCCGACCAGCTGGAGCAGGTGTTCAAAAGCATGGGCGAGGTGCGCAGCCTGGCCGCGGGCGTGGGCGACTTGAAGCGCGTGCTATCCAACGTGAAGGTACGCGGCACCTGGGGCGAGACGCAGCTGGGCGCGCTGATTTCTGCAATGCTCTCCCCCGCTCAATATGTGAGTAACGCCGCCGTGAAGGATAACCGCGAGCGCGTGGAATTTGCCGTCGTGATGCCCGGCGCATCGGGCGACAGTATATTGTTGCCCATCGACTCAAAATTTCCTATGGAAGCATACATTAAGAAAGAGGAACTGCTGGAAAGCGGGGACGCTGAAATGGCCAAAGAAGCGATGAAGTCTCTGACAAAAACTTTGGTAATCGAAGCCAAGCGCATCAGCGACAAATACATTAACCCACCTGCCACCACCGAATTCGCCGTGATGTATCTGCCTACGGAGGGCCTTTATGCCGATGCGATATCGATGGGTGTCTCCGACGTCTGCCAGCGGGAATACCGCGTGACGATAGCAGGCCCCTCCACGCTTTCAGCGCTCTTGAACAGCCTGCAGATGGGTTTCCGTACGCTGGCGATAGAACAGCAGTCCGGTGAGGTACTGCGGCTTCTGGAGGCCATACGCAAAGCGTTCTCCTCCTTCACCGACGCGATTGAGCGAACCCAGCGCAGCCTGCAGGCGGCACAGAACAATCTTGATGACGCGTCCCGCAAGTCCCGGTCAATTGAGCGGGAGCTTCAACTGGTGGACAGCGTGGGCAGCCCGGCCTTAACTGATTCATAAAACAATCTTTTTTGATCTGTCACAGTGAATCACACATGATGCACCAATTATATATCCTTCGCGTAATATAGACTAAGCCTTTAGAAAAAAGGACACCGAAATACAAGGAGGATATATATATGGGATTTGATGGTGGATGCGGAGGCGGCTTTGGCGGCAACTGCTGCTGGCTGATCATCTTGTTACTGTGCTGCTGCGGTGGATGCGGCGGCGGCTATGGCAGCAACTGCGGCGACGGCTGCGGTGGTGGCTTTGGTTTTGGTGGCGGCGGATGCAGCTGCATTATCTGGATCATCCTGCTTCTCTGCTGCTGCGGCGGATGCGACGGCGGCTGGGGCGGCTGTGGCAACCCGAAGTGCTAACAACACCCCAATAACAAAAAATCCCCGGCGAGAGCGACAGCTGCTCAACGATCCGGAGGATGATACCAACCAACATATACACCGCGTGTATATAATTCAGGGGCCTCGATTCCATCGCACGCCCCTTTTTTTATATGTCGAGCAAACTCTTGACCATGTAACGGGGAGAGAGCGCCTTCAAATCCTCAAGCTCCCCATAGCCATATTCCACAGCGCACGCGTCCACGCCGGCATTCTGAGCGTATTTGAGATCGGTCACAGTATCGCCGATCACCAGCACGTCTTCTGGTTTTATGTCATATTTTTTTATCAGCTTCACAAGGCTGTCCGGGTCCGGCTTGCGCTTTTCCAGATCGTCAAACGCCAGCACATCGTCCAGCAGATCAATGATGCCATGCCGTCTCAATATCTTGTGCGTGGGTGCGCGGAACTTCATCGTTACCACGGCCAGCTTCGCGCCTTCGGCTTTGAGCCTGCGCAGCAGTGCCTCACCGCCCGCATAGACCTCGGTGTGGTCCGCGCACATCTCCTCATAAGCCGCCGTAAAAGCCTCAAGCAGCGGTGCCAGTGCATCGCCTTCCAGACCCGTCAGCTTGTTTACAGCGTTTTTCGCTCCCCCACCGATGGCCTTTTCCACATCATCCAGCGACGGCTCATCAAAGCCCGCTTCACCCAACACCCGCTGGAACGCAAGAGCGATGTCCAGCTTGGTGTCCACCAGCGTGCCGTCCAGATCAAACAGATAGAGTTTGTACGCCCTGCCTAAACCCATTTTGTCATACCTTTTCCGGCGCAAAGCCGATCTTCTTATACACCTTGCGCAGCATCCGCGATGCATTGCTGCCTGCGCGCTGCGCGCCGCTCTGAATAACCCCGCTCAGGTAAGCCTTGTCAGCCCGAATACGCGCGTACTCCTTCTGCAGCGGTTCCAGTTCCGCAACCACGGCGTCCGCAACGCGGGATTTCAGCGCGCCGTAGCCTTGCCCCTCAAGCTCCTTCTCGATATCGTTAAACGACAGGCCGGTCACCGCACCGTATATAGACATCAGGTTGGACACGCCCGGCTTGTCCTCAGAATAGCGTATCTGGCCGTCCGAATCTGTAACCGCACGTTTAAATTTGCGCTGAATCACCTCAGGCGGATCCAGCAGCGACACGTACGCGTTTTCGTTGCTGTCCGACTTGGACATCTTGGCCGTCGGCTCTGCGAGGCTCATCACCCGCGCGCCCGCCTTGGGGATGTCCGGCTCGGGAACGGTGAATACATCGCCGTATATGTTGTTGAAGCGTATCGCGATATCCCGCGTGATCTCCAGGTGCTGCTTCTGGTCCGCACCCACCGGTACGAGGTCTGCGGAATACAGCAGTATGTCCGCCGCCATCAGCACCGGATATGTGAACAGCCCGGCATTAATGTTGTCCGCGTGGCGCTCGCTCTTCTCCTTGAACTGCGTCATACGGGAAAGCTCACCGATATATGTGTAGCAGCTGAGCACCCACATCAGCTCGGCATGGCACGACACGTGCGACTGGCAGAACATGATGTTCTTCTCCGGCGACAACCCGGCCGCCAGCAGCAGCGACAACGTATCGAGGCAGCGTTTACGCAGGTCTGCCGCGTCCTGCCGCACCGTCAGCGCGTGCATATCCACCACGCAGTAGTAGCAGTTGTATTCGTCCTGCAGCTTGACCCAGTTCTTGATCGCGCCCAGATAGTTGCCGATCGTCAGCACACCGGACGGCTGCACGCCAGAGAATATCGTCTTTTTATCGCTCATGGGCCTATCCTCCCTATTCACTTACGATTTCAATGATCTCGATCCTGTCGTCATCATACAAAAAATCGATGATGGTCTGCGCAGACTGCGCCGCTTCCGCAGGCCCCAGAGCGGCCAGCGCGAAGCCAAGGCGCGCCAGCTGCCATTTATCATTGTCTCCGCTCTCGATAACCGACACATTGAAACGGCTGCGGCATCGCTCGCGGATGCTTTTCACCACCATGCGTTTGTCTTTAAGGCTTTGTGCACCGGTGACGGTAAACGCCACCTCAAAAACCGCAGCATCCATGATCAAAGCGCCTCCAGTACAGCGCCGCGCATCGCATCCCGATCCGCCACGGCCTTGTGCCGCACAGGCTTGTGCTCCAGTTCTACGATCTGCTGCGGCAGCTTGGTTCCTGTCAGCTCGCTCAGACGCCGGGACAGCGCGAACGCGTCCATGCCTTCTGTGCTCTCGCTCAGGGAGTTCAGAACGTCCTGAGGGAACTTGTACGGCGACGCGGTGGACACGATCACGGTCTTTGTCTTGTCGCCCGTCGCTTTGTATTTCTCATAAACGGCAGCAGCAACGGCGGTGTGCGTATCCAGCAAATAGCCCTTCTGCTCAAACGTGCTTTTTATGCAAGCCATCGTCTCGTTTTCATCGCACCAGTCAGCCCAGAAATTTTCCGCCAGCGCTTTATTGGCGGTATTGCCGATGTCGTAACGGCCCGTCTCATTCAGCTGCTTCATCATCGCCGATACCCTGTGCGGATCGCGGCCTGTCAGTTCGAACAACAGGCGTTCTAAGTTGCTGGATATCAGTATATCCATCGACGGTGACATCGTCTTATAGAACGGCCTGTTCAGCGAATATGCTCCCTGATGGAAAAAATCCGTCAGCACGTTGTTTTTGTTGGATGCACAGATCAGCTTATGGATTGGCAGACCCATACGCATGGCGTAGTAACCGGCCAGTATATTGCCAAAGTTGCCCGTGGGTACCGCAAAGTTGACCGCTTCCCCGTCAATGATCTCGCCGCTGTCCAGCAGTTGCGCGTACGCACCAAAGTAATACGCGATCTGCGGCGCAAGCCGTCCGAAGTTGATAGAGTTGGCGGACGACAGGCTGTATCCTTTCTCCCCAACAGCGGCCACAAACGTCTCGTCGCCAAACATCTCCTTCACGCCGTTCTGCGCGTCGTCGAAGTTGCCGTTCACGGCCACCACATGCGTATTGCTTCCCTCCTGCGTCACCATCTGCAGCTTCTGCATATCGGATACCCCTTCACTGGGATAGAACACCACGATGCGGGTGCGCGGTACGTCGCAGAAGCCCTCCAGCGCCGCCTTTCCGGTATCGCCCGACGTGGCGACGAGTATCAGTATATCCTTTCCGCCATGCACGTCCATCGACGCGGAAAGCAGCCGAGGCAGCACAGAGAGCGCCATGTCTTTAAACGCCAGCGTGGGCCCGTGCCACAGCTCCAGCATATATTCACCGTCTGCCATTTTCACCACAGGCGCTTTTTTCTCATCGTCGAACGGGCGGTAAGCGTCTTGTGTGAGCTGTTCCAGCTCCGGCAGGTCGTCGAAGAACGCAGCCAGCACACGCGCACACAGCGCCGGATAGGCTTCCCCCTTCTTCCATTTCAGTTTTGGGAATGTGAGGGGCACAAACAGCCCGCCATCCGGCGAAATGCCCTGCAGCACCGCTTTGGAAGCCGGCATGCCCAATTTGCTGTCCCGCGTACTCACCAGTATCATGTTTCATTCCTCCGATATAGAATTGTCCCGCACCTTGCGGCGGGAACTCCGCAAAAACAAACCTGCGCGCAGCGCGCCTGAATGGTCTGCCAGGTCCCGGCAGAGCCGCTCAAAACGCCCGCAAATGCGCAGGCTCTGTAAGCTACTGGATTGTCTCTATATAACCAACTTCTCCAGGTATTCAGGCACTTCCTCGCTGCCGCTGATGACCAGATAAGCATTGATGTCCCCAAACACCTTGTCAAACTTCTTCAGGAGCTTTTCGACGTCGTCATCGTCCTTGCGAATCATCTTCTTCAAACCGTCTATGTAAACCGATGAAATATCAAAATCTCTGGATAATATGCCGCATACAAAACCATAGAGCTTATCAAAATTGTTAATACTGTAGTCTGCCAGATTGATAAATCGTATCTCGTGCTTTAAGTCGTACATGCACCTGTTGTTGTCGTCCAGATAGACGATGTTGCCTTTGGCTGTTTCGACCTCTGAGTTGGCCATGTCAAGAAGCCTTTTCGATTTTCCGCTGCCCTTCTTACCATAAATGATTTGGATCATATTGGCATCACTCCTTTGGCTTTTTTTTATTATACATGGTTTGCCACCATTAATCTACTCCAAAAATGAACGAATATCCTTAAGTCATTTTTGTTTTTTGATTCAACCGGTTTTTGCAAGCCGGAGAATTTCCAGAAAAGAAACGCCCTGCCGCAGCAAAGCGTTTCTCATCCATATCATTGTTCGATCAGCGTCCTGCCTGTCATTTCTTCCGGAACGGGCAGCCCCATCAGTCCCAGCAGTGTGGGTGCAAGATCGGCCAGGCGGCCATCCTCCCGAAGCTTTGCGTTCTTGTACCTCTCGCTCACCAGTATCAGCGGCACCGGATTGGTTGTGTGGGCGGTAAACGGCCCGCCGTTATCGTCGAACATCTTCTCGGAGTTGCCGTGATCTGCCGTGATGATAACCTCACCGCCGTTTTTGAGTATTGCGCCCACCACCTTGCCGACGCACTCGTCCACAGCCTTCACGGCTTTCACCGCCGCTTCTAGTATGCCGGTGTGGCCCACCATGTCCGGGTTCGCGAAGTTCAGTACCATCACGTCGTACTCGCCCGACTCGATGTGCTTCACCGCTTCGTCCGCCACTTCGTACGCACTCATCTCCGGCTTCAAATCGTAGGTTGCCACCTTGGGCGATGGTATCAGGAAGCGGTCCTCGCCCTCGTTGGGCTTTTCTACGCCGCCGTTAAAGAAGAACGTAACGTGCGCATACTTCTCCGTTTCCGCGATGCGGAACTGGCGCTTGCCGCTCATCGCAAGGTATTCGCCCAGCGTGTTGGCCAGCGACTGCGGCTTGTAGGCCACATGCACGTTTTGGAACGTCTTGTCATACTGCGTCATGCAGACGTAAAACACCGGGAAGTAATCGCGCGCAAAGCCCGTAAAATCCTCGTCGATGAAGGCACGCGTAATCTCCCGAGCGCGGTCCGGGCGGAAGTTGAAGAATATGATGGAATCGTTGGCTCCGATGGTGGCCACCGGCCTGCCGTTCTTCACGATCGCGGTAGGCACAACGAACTCATCCATCACGCCGTTATCGTAGCTTGTCTGCATGGCCTCCACCGCAGACGACGCGGTGTTGCCTTCGCCGCACGCCATAACCGCATATGCCTTTTCGACGCGCTCAAAGCGGTTGTCGCGGTCCATGGAATAATAGCGCCCCATCACTGTTGCGATCTCGCCGATACCGATTTGCTCGATCTTAGTTTCCAGCTTCTCGATAAAGCCCTTGCCGCTGTCCGGCGGCACATCGCGCCCGTCCATGAAGCAATGGATATAGACGTTGCTAAGCCCCTGCTCTTTGGCAAGCTCCAGCAGCGCGTACAGATGCTCCTGATGGCTGTGTACACCGCCGTCCGACATCAGGCCGTAGGTATGCAGTTTGGTGCCGTACTTTTTGACGTTGTCGATAGCGGCGAGAAACTCCTCCTTCTTGAAGAAACCGCCGTCTTCTATGTCCTTTGTGATGCGGGTGAGTTCCTGATACACGATACGGCCCGCACCGATGTTCAGGTGCCCCACCTCGGAGTTGCCCATCTGCCCGCGCGGCAGGCCGACGTCCATGCCGGACGCGCCGATGATGGTGGTCGGGTATTCCTTTTTAAGCGCTGAGATATTGGGAATCCCGGCGACGGCGATGGCGTTGCCGCCATCCTCCACGCCCTGGCCAAAGCCGTCCAATATCATCAGCGCAGTCAGTTTCTTTGCCATATCAACCTCTGCTCAAAACTTCACGATGCCGGCGAAATCTTCGGCCTTGAGCGCCGCGCCGCCGATCAGGCCGCCGTCGATCTCCGACTTGGCCATCAGTTCAGACGCATTGGAGGGCTTCATGCTGCCGCCGTACTGAATGCGAACCGCCTTTGCCGTGCCGCCGCCGTACACCTGCTTTACCGCGTCGCGGATGGCGCCGATGGTCTCGTTCGCGTCTTCGGCTGTAGCCGTCTTGCCGGTGCCAATGGCCCAAATGGGTTCGTAAGCGATCACGATGCCCGCAGCCTCCTCTTCGGAGAGGCCCAGCAGCGCCAGCTTGGTCTGCTTGCAGACGACTTCGGCGGTGATACCGCTTTCGCGCTCTTCCAGCGTTTCGCCCACACACACGATGGGTTTGATGCTCGCTTTGAGCGCCGCCTTCACCTTCTTGTTCACGCCTTCGTCCGTCTCACCGAAGTATTGGCGGCGTTCCGAGTGTCCCAGTATTACGTATTCCACACCCAGCGCCAGCAGCATGCCGGGAGAAATCTCTCCGGTATATGCGCCGCTCTCCTCAAAGTGCATGTTCTGCGCACCCAGAGCGATGTTGGAGCCGGCCAGTGCCTCTTTCGCCGCTGCCAAGTCTACAAACGGCGGACAAACCACAACGTCCACCTTGTCCACATCAGCGACAAGCGGGATCAGGTTTTTGATCAGCGAAACGGTTTCGCCGGGGGTCTTGTTCATCTTCCAATTTCCTGCAATGATCGGTTTTCTCATGATATAGCCTCCCAATTATTATAATCTTTATTTCTCTTTATGAGTGTTAAAAGCCTTCTCTCACTCTTTAAAAAAGGCTGCCCCAAAGGGAGCAGCCTTCGCATGGCTTGTCACAGGAGCGCTGTTCCCTTATTTATCCTGAAGCGCCACGATGCCGGGCAGCTCTATGCCTTCAAGATATTCCAGGCTTGCGCCGCCGCCTGTGGATATGTGCGTCATCGCGTCCGCGAAGCCCAGCTGCTTGACCGCTGCCGCGCTGTCACCGCCGCCGATGATGGTGACCGCTTCGGAATCCGCCATTGCCTTGGCGATCGCTTTGGTGCCTTCTGCAAACGGCGCCATTTCGAACACGCCCATCGGTCCGTTCCATATCACCGTTTTGGCGGTGCGGATCTTGTCGGTGTAAAGCATTTTGGTGGTCGGTCCGATATCAAGGCCCAGCCAGCCTTCCGGCATATGCTCGGAGGGGACCACATCCGTCTTGGCGTTCACGTCGAACTTGTCCGCCACGATGGAATCCACCGGCAGCATGATGTCCACGCCCTTGGCCTTGGCTTTCTTAAGCAGATCCAACGCGAGTTCCAGTCGCTCGTTGTCCACCAGCGATGCGCCCACTTCCATCCCTTGGGCTTTGAGGAACGTATAGGCCATGCCGCCGCCGATGATGATGGCGTCTACCTTATTGATCAGATTGTCGATAACGCCGATCTTGTCCGACACCTTCGCGCCGCCCAGTATCGCCACAAACGGGCGAATCGGTTTTTCCAGCGCGCCGCCCAGCACTTCCAGCTCTTTTCCGATCAGGAAACCGGCTACTGCCGGTATGTAGCTGGCCACGCCTACTGTGGATGCGTGAGCGCGGTGCGCAGTACCAAATGCGTCATTGACAAATATATCCGCAAAAGAAGCCAGCTTTTTGGAGAACTCGGGGTCGTTAGCGGTCTCTTCCTTATGAAAACGCACGTTCTCAAGCAGCACGATATCGCCGTCCTGCATGCCGTTGACCGCTGTCTGCGCGCTCTCGCCGATCACGTCGGCCGCGAAGGTCACCTTTTTGCCGATCAGCTTCTCTAACCGCGCCGCTACCGGCTGCAGCGAGAACTCGGGCTTAAACTCACCCTTTGGACGACCCAGATGCGAGCAAAGTATAACTTTGGCGTTCTGACTGACAAGGTATTCGATCGTCGGCAGCGCAGCCACAATTCTCTTATCGTCTGTCACTTCCTTTTTATCATTGAGGGGTACATTAAAGTCAACCCGGACCAATACCTTCTTCCCGGCGACCTCAATATCTTTCACTGTCTTTTTGTTCATAAAAGGCTCCTTTGTTAATAAAACACTCAAACTCAATACCATCCATCATTCTATTCGAAAGGTCTAAAAATTGCAAGAACAAAATCCGCCTTTAGTCGTAACGATATGCAGTTTCCACAAGTTATCCACACTGCGTTCAGCAGTGTTTTTTTGTCAGTACATACCTTCAAATCCATGTTGACGGAGCGCTTCATAAAGCACGATGCTCACGGAGTTGGACAGATTAAGGGAACGCAATCCCGGCTTCATCGGTATCCGTATCGCTTGTCCGATATCCGAGAATATCAATTCTTCCGGAAGCCCCTTCGTCTCCTTGCCGAACATCAGGTAACATCCATCCTCAAAAGCCGCACCATGATAGCTCTGCTGAGCTTTTGTGGAACATAAATAGTACTTTCCACTCGATGTGGCAGAAAAAAATTCATCCAGATTTTTATAAACCTGTACGCCCAGATATGGCCAGTAATCCAAGCCGGCCCGCTTCAATTCTTTATCGGATATCGAAAAGCCGAGCGGCTCCACCAGATGAAGGCGGGCGCCCGTCACGGCGCAGGTGCGCGCAATGTTGCCGGTATTGGCCGGAATCTCAGGTTCCACAAGTACTATATGAAAAGACATCCCATTCCCTCCGCTTGAAACATGTTACGCAAGATTATATAAAATGTCTCGCGATGCTTCAACAGGGGAATACGGATGTCGTCAGATAAATGCCGGATCACCGGCAATACAATCAAAAATCAGTTGAATGCCGGCGGGAAGATCTTGACCAGTTCTCCGCCGTGCAGCACAGAATCAATACTGCATCTCTTGCCATCCACGACGATGATGCCCGCCATGTCCACAGGGAATTTGACCTGTTTCAATACATCGACGACCTTTTTATCATCGCATATTTCGCATTGCACCACCTGCTTGGACAAGAATTTGTCAAGTCCGCTTTTCAGCTTGAGTGTCACTGTCATATCCGTCTCCAATGTTGACTTCATTTTTAAGACATTATCACATATGTATAAACAGAGAATAATTTCATAGCCTCTGAACAACAATGCACTTATTCTATCTCGACAAAGCTCGGATTGTAAAGTGGTTTTTAAGCTGCATATATTAATTTTGTGTTACAAAAATAGGCATATAATATAGTTCAACAATACCCTGTGCACTGCGGCGAAAAATGTGCAGTGTGTTCTGTTACCATATGCATAGAGAAAGGAGAACTCTATGCCAAGTAACAATTCAAAGTACACGGAAGAAATGAGAGAACAAACTGCAAAGCTGATCATCG
>JAEZHF010000016.1 GCA_023416745.1 Bacillota bacterium | reverse complement strand
CCCTTTAGGGGCTAGCCTGTGAACAAGACGCGGTTGGCAGATTTTCAGAGCGCCTTGAGGCGCAGGCTAGTAATATGCCCTTATAGGGCTGATGCAGGCCACCGGCTCAGCCGGTGGTTATGACTTGCTTATTCTTATTTAAAAAGAAGCGGGAGTTTGGGGGCAGCGCCCTCATGATCGTAAATAACATGATTTCATTACAACAGGGAAATATTAATAACATCAGCATGAGAAAGGATGAACGCGATGCATGCGATGTTTAAGGGAGCGATCAGCTTCGGGCTGGTCAGCATCCCCATCAAGATGTTTGCTGCGACGGAGGAGAAGGACATACGCTTCCGCCAGCTCCACAAGAAATGCCACACGCCGGTGAAATACCAGAAGGTGTGCCCGCTGTGCGGCGAGGAGGTGAAGCCGGACGACATTGTCAAAGGCTTTGAGTACGAGCCGGGCAAGTTCGTGATCGTGTCGGAGGAGGACGTTGCGTCCGCAAAAGCCGAGGTGCAGGCACGCACCATCGAGATCGTGGACTTCGTGAACCTCGCGGAGATAGACCCCATCTACTTCGACAAAACGTATTACCTCGCGCCACAGGCTGAGATTGCGGCCAGTGCCAAGGCGTACAATCTGCTGCGGGAAGCGATGGCACGCTCGGGGCGCATTGCGGTGGCACGCGTCACGATGCGCGACAAGCAGACGCTGTGCGTGCTGCGCATATACGGAGAAGCGATGGTGCTGGAGACGATATTCTATCCGGACGAGATACGCCCCGTAGCCGAGGTGCCTGGGCTGCCGCACGATATGAAAACGGACGAGAGGGAGATGGATATCGCTGAAAAGCTGATCGGCAACCTGACTGCAGCGTTCGATCCGTCCAAATACACCGACACATACCGCGAGGCGCTGCGCCGTATCATCGACGACCGCATCGCGGGGCGGCAGGTGGTGTCGCAGCCGGATACGCCGGAATCCAACGTGATCGACCTGATGGAGGCACTGAAGGCCAGCGTGGAACGCACGGAACAGAAGAAGGCAGAGCAGGGCGCGCCGCAGAGGCAGGCAAAATAGCGTGTACGTCTGCATGGAGCCGGTGCGAGTGCCGCGGGTGGTGACGGAGCCGGACTTCATCCACCAGATCAAATGGGACGGCGTACGCGGCGTAGTGCTGGCAGACGGCAGCGGTGTGCGTGTGTTCGGCAAGAGTGGTCGCGAGAGCACGGCGCAGTACCCCGAATTGGCGGAGATGACGCGGCAGATGAACGCGTCACACGCAGTGATCGACGGAGAGATCGTGGCGTTTGCAGACGGGAAACCGTCGTTCTACCATGTGCTCAAGCGCAGCCGTTCGTATGGCGGGGTTAACGCGTCCCGCTGGCCAGTGCGTTACATCGCGTTCGACCTGCTGGAACTGAACGGGCATGATCTGCGCAGGCAGCCGCTGGCGGAGCGGACAAAGCTGCTGCGCGCGCACTTCACGCCCAGTCCGCTGGCGGCGCTGGCGGACGACTTTACGGACGGTGAGGCGCTGTATGCGCTGATGAAGCGGGAGAACATGGAGGGCGTTGTCTCCAAGCGGCTGGACAGCGAATACATGGCGGGCAAGGCGCACCGCGCCTGGTTCAAGGTGAAGACCGTAAGGAAGATGCTGTGCGCCGTGACGGGGCTGCGCATGAACGGTGGACAGCCCGCGTCGCTGGAGCTGGCGGTGTACCGCGACGGCATGCTGACACCCGTAGGCCACGCAGGCTCGGGGCTGTCGGATGAGACGCGCCGTCTGCTGCTGGACTATGCGCTGAAGGAAAGCAGCAGCGCAGGCAGCGACGTGATGCGCGTGCTGCCACGGCTTACGTGCTGGGTCAAGTTCGCAGAATGGACGGCTGACGGCACAATGCGGCATCCGGTGCTGCTGGGTTTCTCCGACCGCCCCGCCGAAGAAGCAACGGGCGAGGAGATCAGCATGTGAGGGGTTGTGTTTGAAGGATAAAGGTCGTCTCCGACGGAACAGAACCTTTTTAAGGAAAGAGTAATGTGGACTCCAAAAACCTTCAACATGCAGAGTGTATGGATGAGTCATATATCAAATTACGGGAAATGCCGCAGGCGTTTCGCTGATGGGATTCACAAGGGGCAGTGCCCCTTGAGCGGTGGTGTGGAGGCAGTGCCTCCATGGTCATAGGGAAGGAGAAAGCATTCTGATGAAGATATCGGTCAAGGAACGAGAGATCACTCTGAACAATCCGGACAAACCGCTCTGGCTGGACATTGGTGTGACAAAATCGGAATACCTCAAAGCGCTGGCGGGGCTCGCGCCGTACCTGCTGCCGCATACGTCAGGCAAGCCGCTGACATGTTTACGCTATCCGCATGGCGTAGGCACGGACTTCTTCTACCAGAAGAGACCGCCAAACGGCGCGCCGGAATGGGTGAAAACGGTGACGGCGGACGGCGACGAGTTTGTCGATCTGGACAGTGTGGAGACGCTGGTGTGGCTGGGCACGATGGCGGCGCTGGAGTTCCACACGCCGTTCGGAGACGCAAACGGCACGCTGACCGCGCTGGTGTTCGACCTCGATCCCTCGGAAGGGCAGACGTTCGAGGACGTGTGCGAGTGCGCGCTGATCGTGCACAACACGCTGACAGGGCTGGGCATCACGAGTTATGCCAAAACGTCCGGTGCTTCGGGGCTGCAGGTGTACATACCCACACGCCGCATGATGTTCGCGGAAGGGCGCAAGATCAACCTGTTCTTTGGGCAGTATTTCGCATCCAGCTACCCCGAAAAGATGACGATTGAGCGCATTGTAAAAAATCGGGGTAGCAAGCTGTATTTTGACTACCTGCAGATGGGGCCGGGCAAAAGCATCGTGTCGGTGTACTCGCCGCGTGCGGTGGCCTGCGGAGCTGTCTCAATGCCGGTGACTTGGGACGAGTTGGCCCGCGGCGCGATGCCGTGCGACTATAACCTGAAAAACGCTATGCAGCGGCTGGAACGCACTGGAGACCTCTTCGCGCCCATGCTGCGTGAAGGCCCCGCGATACCCGCGCTGGAGGAGATACTGAAGCGCTGACTTTGGGAGATGGCAAGGGAGGCAAGGGCAAAGGTCGCGGGACGCTGTCCCGCACCCTGCTGGAGACCAGTCTCCAGAACTTTTAATATATAACTTGAAAACTATATGTTGATGCTTGACAAACACATTTTTGAACTGATATGCTGTTAATATCAAAGACGCAAAGGAGTTACACAAGAGCCGATGAAGAGACAGTAATCCGACAATTGAAGAGCTGCAAAGCGATTTTTTGAGGGTTACTGTATGCATATATAGGGAATAACAGGTGGTTTTTGTACCGCCGTCAGGTGTGCGCGCATGCCGTAATCCTCTCTGTAAAGGAGTGGATTTTTTTGTTATTGGAGATAAACAAGCTTCAGATGAGTTTCGGCGTGAGAAAGCTGTTCTCGCTGGAGCGGCTGGCAATATATGCGGGCGACAAGGTGGCGGTGGTGGGCGCAAACGGCGCAGGAAAAACTACACTGCTGCGGCTCATTACGGGAGAATTGCAGCCGGACGCGGGGCGCGTGGCGGTGCGCGGGCATGTGGGCGTTATCCCTCAGCTTGGTGTACCGGAGGATACGGAAGACAGCGCTCGGGCGGCGGAGCGGCTGGGCTTCGTACTGGACGGCGCATACAGCGGGGGCGAGCGTACCAAAGCGCTGATCGCTGAGGCATTTGCGGCACGGCCCGACCTGCTGCTGGCTGACGAGCCGACGACCAACCTCGATATTGACGGCATCGGGTTGCTCGAGAGTCTGCTGCAGGCATTTCGCGGCGCGCTGCTGCTGATTTCGCACGACCGCATGCTGCTGGAAAACGTGTGCAACAAGGTACTGGATCTGGATGGCGGTGAATTTACGCTTTACGGCTGCGGTTATAGCGAATATCTGGAACAAAAGGAGCGCGAGAAGGCGGCACAGGCGGCGCGTTACGACGTTTACGCCGCCGAGCGGGAGCGGCTGAAGCACGTGGCGGCGGAGAAGTCCCGGCAGTCCGCGGGTGTCAGAAAAGCACCCAAACGCATGGGCAACTCGGAGGCGCGGCTGCACAAGATGGGCGGGCAGAAGCAGAAGGAGAAGCTGGACCGCGCCGCCAAAGCGGCCAGGAGCCGCATCGGGCAGTTAGAGAAGGTGGAAAAGCCGTGGCATCAGAAGCCCATATCGTTCGATATCAAGCCCAGCGCGCTGCACAGCTCGGTGCTGGTGAGCGCGGACGGGGTTTCGGTGCAATACGGTGAACGCTTGGTGCTGAACGGCTGCCGGTTCACCGTAACCAACGGAAGCAAAACGGCGCTGATCGGGCCCAACGGCGCGGGCAAGACCACGCTGCTCAGCCTTATCGCGGAGCGGAGTGCGGGGATACACGCGTGCGCGGGACTGAAAATCGGCTATTACCGACAGGACACCGGCGGGCTGGACGACAACGCCAGCATTCTGCAGAATGCGATGTCGCATTCGGTATACGAGGAGACGTTTGCGCGCACGATACTGGCGAGGCTGCTGCTCCGGCGCGACGAGATGCACAAGAGCGTGTCCGTGCTGAGCGGCGGGGAACGGCTCAAGCTCTCTCTCGCCGCTGTCATGCTCAGTGATTTTAACCTGCTGGTACTGGATGAGCCCACCAACTTTCTGGACATCGGCTCGCGGCAGGCGTTGACGGACGTTCTGTCGGCCTATCCCGGCGCGGTGCTGTTCGCTTCCCACGACAGGGCGTTCATATCCGCCGTGGCGGATCGTATCATCCGGCTTGAGGATGGTAAAGCCTGCACGTTTGAGGGCGGTTTTGAGGCGTATCTCCAAGCATGTTCCCCATTTAAGGGTTAAATACTGTACTTTTGGGACAAAACATGATATCATGGAAAAAAACTATAGGAAGTGATCCTGCATATGAAAAAGATAACGCTGATCCTGCTCGTGATCGCACTCGTTTTCTCAATAGGCGTGCCGGTATCACTGGGTGCGCCTGAGGGGTTTCAGATGCTGATGCTCGACAGCAGCGGCCCGGCAGTTTTCAGAGTCCAGATGCGCCTGCGGGAGCTTGGTTATTTAAATTACCGCCCGACAGGCATGTATAAAGGCATGACGCAGGCAGCAGTCGTTGAGTTCCAGAAAAACAACGGGCTGGAATCGGACGGCCGGTTGGGCGAGCTGTCGTACGACAAGCTGTTTGCGATGGATGCGGTGAGAAAGCCCTTGAGCCCCGGTGTGATACCGCCCTCCGGGCCGTCGCTGACGGGCACGCCGACACCGGGAGAAGCGGCTGACTGGTCGACCACGGTGAACGCGGCAATTCCGGCAGATACGACGATCACCATTACTGACTTCAATACAAGCAAGTCCTTTTCTGTCAAGCGGACGGGAGGGACAGGTCACGCGGACGTGGAGACGGTGGACGGTGCCGCGACAGACGTGTTTCTGGAATGCTTTGGCGGAGAGTTTACATGGGAGAAACGCCCCGTGCTGGTGACGGTGGGCGACAAGACCTATGCGGCGTCACTGCTGGGCCATACGGGCGGCGAGGATACGATTGCAGACAACGACATGACGGGTCATGCCTGCCTGTACTTCTCGGGCAGCGTATCCGGCGTGATGGGCTTTGTGGACAAGGAGCATGCCCGCAACGTGCTGGTGGCAGCGGGACAGCTCTCTTAATTAGACGAACCGTAAGAGAACGCGCAAGTGTGAATTGCCGCGTTCTTTTTATTTCTCCACTCAAACCCTCCGGTCAGATGCTGCGTTCCGCCGCGCCTTGCGCAAAT
The DNA here is from genome assembly GCA_023416745.1 of Bacillota bacterium. Taxonomy (GTDB): domain Bacteria; phylum Bacillota; class Clostridia; order Christensenellales; family SZUA-584; genus SZUA-584. The sequence continues at coordinate 4,321 of JAEZHF010000016.1, read as the reverse complement.
GCGGCAGATCGCTTCCGCCCAGGTCATCGCGCGGCTCTTTCACGATGATGGCCACTGCCAGGTTGGCGAAAGAGAGTGCTGCAACGATATAGAAGATATACTGTGATCCGATGGTGATCCAGATGACGCCGCCCAATATGCCGACGGTGATGGACACGATGTGATCCAGCATCATCGCCAACGAAAGTGTCGGTGTCACATCGGCAGCATCAACGACAATGGATTTCAAATAAATCGTTCGGATAATGCCCATCTGGGAGGAGAGGCGGTCTGCCACAAACAACGAGCAGGTGAGTATGAGCGGGAGCCTCATCTTGGCAATCACCCCGTCGTTGAACAAATGGGTCAGCAAGCCGTAGCAAAGGTACACGACGATAAAAGAGAGCGCATCCGCATACAGCAGCTTTTTCACGCCGAAGCGGTCGATCCATTTGCCCAGCTGCGGCATGAATAACATGCCCAGCAGTGACGCGATGATGCCCAGCAGCACGATGGTATCCACCTGCTGACCGAGCGTTTCAATGAGCACCCACGGCCCGAAGACGAGCATCACCTGCTTCTGCACACCAAAAACGATGGCGAGTATGTAAAAGAACCGGTATTCCTTTCGAAATACAAATTTGAGCTTCTCGCGCCTGGTGCGCACCTGTCCGACGTCGCGCTTCAGTTTGACAAGCAGCAGCAGGGTAACAACATAGAAAGCTGCCGAAACGGCGAACGTCCATTTTGTGGGGGTCTGAAAACTGAAAACGCCGAAACGGAATAAGAAGAACACTGCGACGCCGGAGAGCATCAGAAAAGCAAACTGGACGCCGCCAAACTGCCCCATGCGCTTGCCGATTCTGTCAGGCTGGGCGAGCGCCAAACCAATGCTGTCTTTGAGCGGCAGGTAGAGGTGAAAGCCCAGCGAGTTGATAAACAAAAATATCAGCATTCCGGCAAACGGTGGGGTGAAGAAGCCGAGTACCGAAAGCCCAATGGCAGCCAGTGCCTGAGCGGCAATCGCAATGGTGATGTCGCCAAAGCAAGCCACGGCACTGACCAGAAAGAACACGATCACACCCGGGAGTTCTCTGGGAAGCTCGAGAAGCCCGCGCTGAAACCCGTTTGTGTTATATACTTCCTTGAAGTAGTTGGAAAAGAGCCCGTCACTGAAGCCGATCGCGATGTTGACCGCCGCGATGACCACAAAAAACAGGTATAAGTCCTTTTTCTGCTTGTCTGTCATGTCCTGCCGCCGTCCTGTGTACTGTCAGTAATGCCCATCATATCACGGAAAGCCGTACCATTCAAATACTAGACGCCAAGTTCCATGAACCCCACGGTGAACGGCAGGTGCGAAAACACGCATGTTCCGGTATGCAGGAAGCCGTACGACTGATACCAGCTTTTCAGCACCGTGTTCTCCTCGATAATACCGATGGTGATCCTGCTACCGCCCTTTTCGCGAACGGTTTCACGCGCCCAATTCAGCAGCCGCGCGCCGTATCCCTCATGACGGAATTGCGGCAGCACCGCCACTTTGCAAAGCTCAAACACGGCAGCGTCCTTTTGCGCCAGCTGCGCAAACCCTGCCGGCTTCCCGTCCGCGAACAGGCCGGCCATCACATTTCCGTTATCCCAGTCGGACAACAGCCGTTCCGTTTGGATGAACGCCCCGTTTGTCGGGCAGTTCTGTTCCGTAAGCCCAAAGTCCCCAGCGACTGTGATGAAGCTTTTGCGTATCACATCAGCGAATACATCCAGCTCATCGAGGCGCACTTGGCGTATAAGCACTTCTGACATTATGTTCTCCTTTCAACTATAGCGGCAAAGAGTAAAAGATATAGATGCATGTAACCGCGCTGATTATAATTGTGTGTTGTGCACTCTTGATAGCACGAGTCTGCCGCAACCCAATTGCTTAGGCTTGTTTATCTCGTCAGAAAACAAAGCGTGATTTTTGTTTGAATGTTTCAGTGGTTATAATAACACAGATTACCAGTTGCGAGAATATTAATCACAATATGAATAATAAAAATAAGAATATTGCAAAAAACTAATTAATATTGCAACATAAGCTCCTATATGGTACTATTTATGCATAATAAGAATTTAAAACTTTTAATTTTGGGAGGCTGCGAATGCAAGACAGACTAAACATCCCGGTGTACATCCGGGATATCCTGACTGGAGAGAAGAAGATTGAGATGCCTGAAACTCGGAGTGAATTGCTTGCGCTTTCGCTGGGCGGTGCGGAAAACTCGCATTTTGAAGTGGGCTTTGATGTACCGGGAATCGGCTATGTGCACGAAGCAACAGTAGCAAAATGCAAAAATGGTGTAGTGGTCAACTACACAGATATGTATATGCGGCGCCGCGACCCGGATTGTCTCGTAATAGCTGATAAGAAGCCGACGGACAAACCGAACTATAAGAAGATATATGGCGTTCAATTTGACGAGTTGCGCACGGAAACGTTTAAATGGCTCAAGGAGCAGGATCTGATACTAATTCCGTTCATGGCGGGGGACAGTAAGTTCGGCTACCCATCACTGCTTATTGCACCGCTTAACGCTGCGTTTTTCGCCGCCGGTTTGGCCGATTTACAAGGTTATATCCCAAAAAGCCAGCTTCCGGATATATTTACGCCAAAAGCAGTGATCTTTTTGGCTCCGCCGTTCCGGCATACTCATTTCAAAGAAAAACAGGTTGTTGTTCACAATCGTCTGGATGATATTCATGAGTTGTTTTCGTACAACCTATATCCGGGGCCAAGCGCAAAAAAAGGCGTTTACGGTGTATTGCTGAACGTGGGCGAACGGGAAGGCTGGGTAACGGCACATGCATCAACCGTTCAGGTGATCACCCCATATGACAATCTGATTACAATAATGCATGAAGGCGCAAGCGGCGGCGGAAAAAGTGAGATGATAGAGCCAATTCATAAAGAACCCAACGGCCAGGTTCTTATTGGCGAGAACACCGTAACGCATGTAAAGTACTACCTGATCATGAAAGAAACGTGCACGCTGCGCCCTGTGACTGACGATATGGCACTCTGCCATCCCGCCATGCAGACGAACAGCGGCCGGCTGGTCGTCAAGGATGCAGAAAACGGTTGGTTTTTGCGTATTAACCATATCGACCGTTACGGCAAATCACCCATGTATGAAGAGCTTTGTATTCATCCAAAGGAGCCATTGGTGTTTCTTAACCTCCAGGGCGTGGAGGGTGCGACTTGCCTCATATGGGAACATACGATGGACGAAGATAACAAGCCGTGCCCCAACCCGCGTGTGATTATGCCGCGCCGATTTGTGCCCGATGTGGTCGACGAGCCAGTAGAAGTTGATGTACGCAGCTTTGGAGTCAGAACACCGGTGTGTACCAAAGAGGCACCGTCGTTCGGCATAATGGGTATGTTTCATATACTGCCCCCCGGACTGGCGTGGTTGTGGCGTCTGGTGGCGCCCCGTGGTTTTGACAATCCAAGCATCATCGGTTCGCACGAAATGACCAGCGAAGGTATCGGGTCTTACTGGCCGTTTGCAACCGGCAAGATGCATATACAGGCAAACCTGTTGCTCGACCAGTTTGTAAAGGCGACAGCAACGCGCTATATACTGATACCCAATCAGCATGTCGGGGCATATAAAGTCGGGTTTATGCCGCAGTGGATAACCCGGGAATACCTGGCTCGCCGAGGCAGCGCAAAGTTCACGTCCGATCAACTGGTGGAGAGCAAGTGTCATTTGCTGGGATATGCGCTCGACTCGATGAAGGTTGACGGAACGTATATACATAAAGGCTTGCTGCAAACCAATTTGCAGCATGAAATCGGAGATAAAGGCTTTGAGAAGGGCGCACATATTCTTGAGAAATTCTTCAGAAAGGAACTCAGGCATTATTTGAGTCCGGAGATGAGCCCGCTTGGCCGTCAATTAATCGAGTGTTGTCTTGATAACGGTACGATAAGTGACTACTGTGAGTTAATTCCCATGAGGCTCTGATTTGAATAAGAAAGGCACTGCGATAATCAACCGCAGTGCCTTTTTATATGCGAAAACCCCCAGTTCGACTGGGGGTTCGGGAAAGCTTAAAGCTATAAGTAGCCATCCATCGCGCACTCTGGGAGGATGCAAGCAGGTCTGCCAACCGCAAACATCAAAAAGGAGGACGATGGATGGACAGTAGTAGTCTAGCACACACAAGGTGGAACTGCAAATATCACATAGTATTTGCACCAAAGTACCGGAGACAGATCATCTTTGGGAAGATGAAAGCAGAAATCGGAAAGATACTAAGGGAGCTATGTGCACGGAAGGGCGTAGAAATCATA
>JAEZHF010000066.1 GCA_023416745.1 Bacillota bacterium | reverse complement strand
AGTACTTTGCCACCTGTCTACACCTCTCTCCTTGACGCAAAATCGCACGTGTGATATTCTATCATCGAAGGCCGAATTTGGCAAGATTAAATCTTTAAATTTTCATTGCAAATATTTAAAACGCTTGACGCAAGCAATAAAACGCGATAGATTGTATTCGCCGGAGTTTGCATAAGTGATGGTATTTTTTATCCTTGGGAGGCTATTTAATGGCTGTTATCCAGCAAAATTCATACGGGAAAATAGATTATTCCGATGAATTCCTTTCCAATTTGGCGGGTCTTGCCACAATGGATTGTTACGGGATTGTCGGAATGTCGTCACAGAAGGCCATGGATGGCATTGTGGAGCTGTTGCGAGGCGAAAATTTGAGCAAAGGCGTCAGAATATACACTGAAAACGAATCGGTGCATATCGCGCTTTATGTCATTGTCGAATATGGCGTCTCCATTTCTGCTGTGGCCTCCAATGTCATTGATACTGTCAAGTACAAAGTTGAAAAGATCACCGGTCTTAACGTTGACAAGGTCGATGTTACAATTAACGGTATCCGGGTTTAGGGGGGATCAAAGATGCATCAAAGGATCACCGGCGAGCTGCTCAAAGAAATGGTGCTTTCCGCAGCCGCTTATTTGGAAAAGAACAAGAAGAATTTAAATGCGCTCAACGTGTTTCCGGTGCCGGACGGCGATACCGGAACAAATATGTCGCTGACGATGATGTCTGCCGTGAAGGAAGTCAAATCGGCGGATACATCCAGAATCGGGAGTGTGGCTGACGCGCTTTCGCTGGGTGCGCTAAAAGGTGCGCGCGGCAACTCCGGCGTCATACTGTCTCAGCTGTTCCGGGGGCTCTCCAAGAGCCTGACAGGATTGGATACGGCGGGCGCGCCCGACTTTGCCAAATCCATGCAGGAAGGCGTCGATGCAGCCTACAAGGCTGTCATGAAGCCTAAAGAAGGTACCATACTCACTGTGGCCAAAGAGATGGCCAAATCGGCACTGCGCTGCGCCGCACAGGACGATAACATATATCAGCTGATGGACGCCGTTTTGGATCAGGGCGCGCAGACGCTCAAGAAAACGCCTGATATGCTGCCAGTGCTAAAAGAGGCAGGCGTAGTGGACGCAGGCGGCAAAGGATTGCTCGTCATATACCGTGGCTTCAAGATGGCAATGGATGGCGAGGCGGTCATCGACAGCGCGTTGTTCGACACAGACGAACCCGCAGTCGATTTCTCCAATACCTTAAGCGGCGAAGACATCGAGTTCGCGTACTGCACCGAATTCTTCATTAAAAACATACACGAATCCGTCAAGCAGGACGACATTGACCGTTACCGCGAGAAGCTGATGAAAATCGGCGACTGCGTTCTGGTGGTGGGTGACCTGCAGCTCATCAAAACGCATGTCCATACCAATGTGCCGGGCAAGGCGCTTCAATTTGCTCTTCGTTTCGGCGAACTGTCGCGCATTAAGATCGATAATATGCGCGAGCAGCATACGGAACTTGAGCAAGCTGAGACACCGCGCGAGAAGAAAAACATGGCGGTGGTCACCGTCGCCGCGGGCAAGGGCTTTGTCAACATATTCAAAGAGTTCATGGTGGATGAGATCGTGGAAGGCGGGCAGACAATGAACCCGTCAACCGAGACCATATCCCGTGCAATCGAAAAAGCCCCGGCAGACAACGTTTTCGTGTTTCCGAACAACAAGAACATCATACTTGCAGCCGAGCAGGCCGCGCAGTTTTCCAGCAAGAATGTCCATGTGATCCCCTCCAGGTCCTTCCCGCAGGGCATCACGGGCGTGCTGGCCTACAACCCCGACCTCGACTTCGAAGAGAACACCGAGCGCATGAAAAAGGCGATCACCACCGTCAAGACAGGTCAGGTGACCAGTGCCGTGCGTGAATCCAAGATGAACGGCCAGATAATCAAAAAGGGTGAACTGATCGGTATACTGGATGGCGATATCATCTGCCATACCGGCGATATTTTTCAGACGTGTGACCAGCTGCTGGAAGGCATGGTGACGGACGATGATAGCGTTATCACCATATTCTACGGCGAGGAAGTCACGGAAACGCTGGCCAACCAGGTTGCCGACTTGGTTCGCGAGAAGTACGGTGATTATGATGTGGAGCTGCAATTCGGCGGCCAGCCTGTCTATCCATTCGTTTTCGCGGTTGAGTGATGAACCTTGAAACCCCGGTCAGCAAGGTAAAAGGCATTGGCGAGAAGAAGGCCAAGCTGCTGGCCAAGCTGAATATCGAAACGGTTGCGGATCTTTTATATTATATGCCCCGCAGCTATGAGTCTGCTGGACGCAGCGCTAAAATATGCGATCTCGCGCACGGAGAAGTCTGTCAAATAACTGCAATCATACATGAAGAGCCCAAATTAAGGCGCGTCAAGAGCGGTCTCAATCTGACCACATTTTCGTTATCAGACGAAACAGGGAGGGTTGAGGCTGTTTTTTTCAATCAACCCTATATCAAAAATATGTATAAACTAAAAGATACCGTCTATGTGAGCGGCAGCGTCAAGCGTGTGGGGCGCAGGCTTCAGTTCACAAACCCGCATATGGAGAAGAACGGCGGCCAGCGCGACGGCCTGAACCCCATCTATGCGCTCACAGCGGGCATATCACAGAAGGTGATGCGGATGGTGGTGAAATCGTTGCTGGACGGTCTGGAAGGAAAGCTTTCTGATCCGTTTGTGACGGAGTTTCGCAGCCACCACGGGCTTAGCGAGATCAACTTTGCGCTGGAGCAAATCCACTTCCCAGCGGACGAAGAAGCGCTGGAGCAAGCCAAACGCCGTTTGATATTCGAAGAGCTGCTGCTGTTTAACATCGCACTGTCAGGCCGCAACTCAGCCGCAAAGGAAGGTGCCGTGCCTCTTGCAGCCACTGTAAGCGTACGCGAAGAATTCATGCAGCGGCTTCGTTACCAGCCCACCGGCGCGCAGCTGCGCGTAATGGTCGAAATAGAAAATGACTTAAAGCGCGCCAAGCCAATGAACCGGCTGGTGCAGGGTGACGTGGGCAGCGGTAAAACGACGCCTGCATTTTACGGCATGTATATCTGCGTGAAAAGCGGCCGCCAGTGCGTGATGATGGCACCCACGGAGGTGTTGTCGCGCCAGCATTATGAAAACGCGCAGAGGATACTGGGAGATGCGTGCATCAACATAGAGCTGTTGACGGGCAGCACGCCTGCCGCGCAAAGGCGCGTGATCTGCGAAAACATCGCCGCGGGCAATACGCATATCGTTTTTGGCACGCATGCCGTGCTTTATGACAACGTACAGTTTGCTAACTTAGGTCTGGTTATCACGGATGAACAGCACCGCTTCGGTGTTGGTCAGCGTGCGATACTGGAAACGAAGGGCGACGCACCGCACACGCTCATCATGTCGGCCACGCCCATACCGCGCACACTGGCGCTGATACTGTTCGGCAAAACGGACATCTCGATACTCGACGAAATGCCGCCCGGCCGCCAGCCTGTCAAAACCTTCTGTGTACCCGAAAATAAAAGAAAAGACATGTACGGTTTCGTCAATTGCGAGCTTGATAAAGGCGCACAGGTTTTCGTCGTCTGTCCGCTGGTGGAGGAGAGCGACACACTGGACGTCCGCTCGTCCGAGCAGTTATTCGAAGAGATTAGAAGCCATTACCCCAAACGGAGTGTTGCACTGCTCCATGGCAAAATGAAGTCTCAGGAAAAAAATACGGTGATGGAGCAATTTAAAAACAAAGAAGCGCAGATACTCGTCTCCACCACAGTCATTGAAGTGGGCGTAGATGTACCCGCAGCCACGATCATGGTCATAGAAAACGCCGAACGCTTCGGCCTTGCCCAACTGCACCAGCTGCGCGGGCGTGTGGGCCGCGGCAGCCAAGCATCGTGGTGCTTTCTGATGTCGCCCGATCAGGAGAATGAGCGACTGCAGCTGCTATCGAAAACCACCGACGGCTTCAAAATCGCCGAGGAAGATTTGCGTCTGCGCGGACCGGGCCAGTTTTTGGGCAGTCGTCAGAGCGGCGTATCCGATCTGTATATGGCGCACCTGATCAAAGATATACGCCTGCTCAGCGAAACGCGAGAAATCGCCGCGGAAATAAGCGTAAACGATCCCGAATTTTTTGAGCGTCTTAAAAAAGCTGCCTTAAATAGATTTCAAAACAGACTGGAAAAAACCACGATTAATTAATAATACCGCTCCTATATATTATTGCCAGCTTATATTTTGTTTTGTTGGGCAAATTATTAGTGTCAGACAAAACAAAGGAGGTGAACAAATATGGCAAGTAAGAAAGCCATGGTGCCCGAAGCGAAGAACGCTTTAAATAATATGAAGTATGAAATCGCAAATGAGATGGGTGTCAACTTGAAGCAGGGTTACAATGGGGATATCACATCCAAACAAGCCGGTTCGGTCGGTGGTGAAATGGTCAAGCGGCTGATCAATCAGGCTAAAGGAACGAAGTAGAAAATTAAAATTTATAACAGAAATGGAGGTTAAACGTATGGCTTCGAAGAGCAAAAACCAGAATCTCTCCAATATGAAGTACGAAATCGCCAATGAACTGGGTGTTAACCTAAAACAGGGTTACAATGGAGACCTGACTTCCAAGGAAGCGGGCTATGTGGGCGGTTATATGGTAAAGCGCCTAATCGAGCAGGCAGAGCGCCAGATGAGCGGCAAGTAACCTGATTAAAAAAGTCAAGAATATAAAAAGCGCTGGTAAACCCGGCGCTTTTTTTGGTATAAAGCATTGACAAAAGGGAAATATTCATTTAAACTATCAACATCGTATTAGCATGGTAAAACGTTAAATGGGAGTTCTGAATGGATAAGTTCAAAAAGCAAGTGCCCGACGGCGTAGAGGATTGCCTGCCGGCGGAGTGCTATATAAAAAAAGAGTTTGAAGCCGCGCTTCGTAAGCGGTTCATTTTGTCCGGATACGACGAGATTGAAACGCCCAGCTACGAATATTTGGACGTTTTCCAAAGCGGTGTCGGCGCATACATGCAGGAAAGCATGATCAAGTTTGTCGGCCCGAACGGTCGCATATTGGTGCTGCGTCCTGATCTGACGGTGCCTATCGCGCGCGTGACTGCCGCTAAACTGACCAATATCAGTGTCAAACGCTTGTTTTATATTCAAAATTCGTACGCTGCGGCGGAACCGGCCATCGGCAAATCGGGCGAGTTTACTCAGGCGGGCATCGAGCTGATTGGCGACGCGGACAGCAGTGCCGACGCTGAGGTGATCGCGCTGGCCGTTCGGGCTTTGCAGACGGCTGGCTTAAAAACGTTTACCATTGATATCGGGCAGGTGGCATATTTCAAAGCACTTGTTTCCGGCCTTGATCTGCAAGAAGCACAGATCGATGCGCTGAGGCACGCCGTGGACTCCAAGGATATCATTGAAATCGAAGCGATGGCAAACCGGCTGGGCATCAGCGGGCGTCAGCGTGAACAGGTGCTGGCGCTTCCGAACCTCTTCGGCGGCGCTGAAGTATTCGACAAGGCGCTGGTGCTGTCAAACGAACCGGGCTGCCGCGAAGCTGTAGAGAACCTGCGAAGCGTCTACGCGATGCTTAACGAATACGGTCTGACAGAATATATTTCCATAGACTTCGGCATGCTGCATGACATCGCATATTACTCCGGTATCATATTCCGCGGACTGACGCCCGAGATCGGATTTCCGGTGGTGTCGGGCGGGCGTTACGACGAGCTGCTGGGCAAGTTCGGTGAGCCGTCTCCGGCCACCGGCTTCGCGCTGGGCATCAAACGCGTAATGATCGCGATGGAGCGGCAGGGTCTGTTGTCCGGATATTACAAGACGGATGCGGTGATGTCATGCGACAGCAAGAGCGGCGGCGCGGCGTTCGCGTGGGCAGAGCGTCAGCGCGCGGAGGGCAGGCGCGTTGTGAGCCTGCCGCGTCTGACGGAGCAGCAGCTGCTGATTGAAAAAGAGAAAAAGGGCGCAGCACTGGCCTTATATTTCGACGAGAACGGTATGAGGGAGCTGTAAGGAGACATTATGCAAATTACTATAGCGCTGGCCAAGGGACGGCTGGCGGAAAAAGCGATGGTAATACTTGAGCAGTGTGGCATTGAATGCGACGATATGTTCAACGACACGCGCAAGCTGATATTCTACGACAAAACGGGGAATGTGCGCTTCATTATGGTGAAGCCGACCGATGTGCCCACTTACGTGGATCACGGAGTTGCGGACATGGGTATCGTCGGCAAGGATACGCTGATGGAGGCAGGTCTGCCTTTGTATGAGATGGCCGATTTGAAGTTCGGCAAGTGCCGCCTGTGCATCGCGGGATACAATGGTGGCAAGGACAAGTCGCTGACGTCGTCCGTGCTGCGGGTCGCCACCAAATATCCGGAGATCGCCAAGAAATACTTCGCAGGAAAGGGCGAGTCCATTGAGTGTATCAAGCTGAACGGCAGCGTGGAACTGGGGCCGATACTGGGGCTGTCGGATGTGATATTGGATATCGTAGAAAGCGGGCGCACGCTGGTTGAAAATGGTCTGGCTATCACCGAAGAGGTGGCACAGGTATCCGCCCGACTCGCGGTGAACCGCGCCAGCCTGAAGATCAAAGCGCAGGTGCTGGTGCCGCTGATTGAGAACATACGCAAGGCCGTGGAGGATCGCTGACATGAGGATATACAGCTCGTCAGAGTCAGCCAAGGCGATCACGCGGCTGAAAAGGAAATCGGAGGACGATCCTAAGGTGGTGGAATCGGTGCGCGTCATTGTCAGCGATGTCAGGCAAAACGGTGACAAAGCGCTGTTCGAGTACACCTCAAAGTTTGACGGTTTTGTGCTGACACCGGACAACATCCGCGTCGCCAAGGCCGAGATCAAAGCCGCTTATGCGAAGGTACCCCATGCACTGCTGGACACGTTGAAAAAGAGCGCGGCCAACATCACCGCTTTCCATGAGCTGCAAAAAAGAGAAGGCTACGAGCGCAGGGTGGACGGAGCAATCACCGGAAGGCTGGTAATTCCGATGCAGCGTGCAGGCGTGTATGTGCCCGGCGGCAAAGCGGCGTATCCGTCCAGCGTATTGATGAACATCATTCCGGCAAGGATTGCGGGCGTGGAGGAGATCGTCATGGTGACGCCGCCCGGAAGCGATGGCATCATCGAGCCGCTGACGCTGGTGGCGGCAGACCTCGCGGGTGCAGATGCTATTTTGCGCATTGGGGGTGCTCAGGCGGTGGCAGCGCTGGCCTACGGTACGGAATCGGTGCCCAAAGCGGACGTGATCACCGGACCGGGCAACGCCTATGTGGCGGCGGCCAAGCGCGAGATATACGGCGAGGCGGGCATTGACATGATCGCGGGGCCTTCTGAAGTGCTAATCATCGCGGATGATACGGCCAATCCTGCCTACGTTGCGGCAGACTTCCTGTCGCAGGCGGAACACGACGAGAAAGCGGCCAGCATACTGCTGACTCCCAGTTATGCTTTGGCTGAAAAAGCCGCGGCAGAGATAGAAAAGCAGCTGGCGCAGCTGCCCCGGCGTAATATCGCCGCGCAGTCCGTTGCAGATTTCGGCACCATCGTGGTGACCGAGACATTGGAAGAGGCGTTCGATATCGCCAATGTTATCGCACCGGAGCACCTTGAAATCATGACGGAGGAGCCGATGCGGCATCTGGGTAAAGTGAAAAACGCTGGCGCAGTGTTCCTCGGCGCGTATTCGCCGGAGCCGTTGGGCGACTACTTTGCGGGACCCAATCACGTGCTGCCCACATCGGGTACGGCGCGGTTTTCTTCGCCGCTGTCGGTGGACGATTTCGTAAAGACAACAAATTACGTTTACTATGACCGCAGCGCGCTGCAGTCATGCTATAATGACATCAGAATGTTTGCGGAATCTGAGGGTTTGACCGCACATGCGAAAAGCGCAACCATACGTTTTGAATCGGAGGAGTAGCCATGAGAAACGCAGAATTAAGCCGCAAGACGGGCGAGACGGACATAGCTGCCAGCCTTGAGATTGATGGAACGGGGCAGAGGAAGATCGATACCGGGATTGGTTTCTTAGACCACATGCTGGACCTTTTTGCGCGCCACGGCCTGCTGGATCTCAAGCTGACGGCTAAGGGAGACCTGCACGTGGACGAGCACCACACCATTGAGGACGTGGGCATCGTGCTGGGCGAGGCGCTGGCGGCCGCAGTGGGCGACAAGGCGGGTATCAACCGCTACGCCACGCAGTTTGTGTCGATGGACGAAGCGCTGGCTTTCGTCAGCGTCGATTTCTCGGGGCGTGCCTATCTACAATACAATGTGGATTGCCCGGACGCCATCGTCGGTGGTATTCCGACTCAGATATTTGAGGAGTTCTTCCGCGCACTGGCTACATCGGCCAAGCTGACGCTGCACATCAATGCACTGTATGGCATCAACACGCACCACATCATCGAAGCGGTGTTTAAAGCAACGGGGCGCGCGCTGCGCTTCGCGTTGGAGAAAGACCCGCGCAGCGCAGGCATACCATCCACAAAAGGGGTTCTATAAATGATCGCAATCATCGACTATGGCATGGGCAATTTGAGGAGCGTTCAGAAGGCGTTCGAATTCCTGGGCTTCGACGCCCGTATCACCGATATAAAGCAGGATCTTATCGATGCGTCGCATATCGTGCTGCCCGGCGTTGGGGCGTTTGCGGACGCCATCGACTGTCTGGGCAAGTCCGGAATGCAGCAGACCATGCTGGAGGAGGTCGCCAAGGGTAAGCCGTTCCTCGGCATTTGCCTCGGGATGCAGCTGCTGTTTGACAAAAGTTATGAGAACGGCGTTTACACTGGCTTGTCACTTGTGCCGGGCGAGGTCGTGCTATTCGATGTGCAGGGGCTTAAAGTGCCTCACATGGGATGGAACAACCTCTCCGCGCGGGACAATGCGCTGTTCGATGCGGGAAACGGCCAGTATGTCTACTTCGTGCATTCCTACCACGCGGCGGGCGTGCCGGACGAATATATCATCGCGGAAGCGAACTACGGTTATCGCTTCACCGCCGCTGTGCAAAAGGAAAACGTGTTCGGTCTGCAATTCCATCCGGAAAAGAGCGGCAACACCGGCCTTGCCATGCTGCGTCGGTTTGGAGGATTGTCATGAACATATATCCGGCGATCGATTTGAAGAATGGTGTGTGCGTGCGCCTGAAAATGGGGGATATGCAGCAGGCGACGGAGTACGGAGACCCGGCGGAAATTGCGGCGGAGTGGCAGCGGCAAGGCGCGCGGTACCTCCACGTGGTTGACCTTGACGCGGCGTTTGCGGGGACATTCTGCAACAGGGACACTGTGAAGCGCATACTGAAAAGCGTCAGCATTCCGGTGCAGATGGGCGGCGGCGTTCGCACGCTGGCGGATATCGACGAGCGGCTGGAAATCGGCATACAGCGGGTTATTATCGGCACGGCAGCCATTGAGAACCCAGACATGGTCGCACAGGGGGCGAAAAAATATCCGGAGCGCATCGTAGCCGGAATCGACGCGAAGGACGGGCGCGTGGCTACGCGCGGCTGGGCATCTGACACAGGCGAAGACCCCGTGCAGCTGGCGCTCCGTATGAAAGATTTGGGCATCAACACGGTGATATATACCGACATTGCGCGGGACGGCATGTTGACCGGCCCCAACGTGGCGGGTGTGAGGAAGTTGGTCGAAGCCACCGGTATGGACATTATCGCGTCGGGCGGCATGAGTGTGCCTGCGGATGTTCAGCAGATACTGGACACGGGCGCGGAGGGCGTCATCATCGGTAAAGCGCTGTATGCGGGTACTATACGTTTGAGAGATGCCATCAATATGGGGGAGGGCATATGCTGACCAAGAGGATTATACCCTGTCTGGACGTGCATGCAGGCCGTGTCGTCAAAGGGGTCAATTTTGTGGACATACGGGACGCGGGCGACCCCGTGGAGATGGCAAAGTTCTTCAACAGGGCGGGCGCGGACGAGCTGGTGTTCCTGGACATCACCGCTTCGTCGGACGAGCGTCGTACGATGGTGGATGTGGTGGCGCGCACCGCTGAGGAGGTGTTCATACCGCTTACGGTAGGCGGCGGCATTCGTACGGTAAACGACTTCCGTGAGATGTTGTGCCGCGGCGCGGATAAAATATCGATCAACTCGTCGGCATTAAAAAATCCGACGCTGATCAGCGAGGCGGCTGAGAAGTTCGGCAGCCAGTGCGTAGTGTGCGCGATAGACGCCAAGGCGAGACCAGAGGGCTCCGGCTGGGAAGTTTATCTGAACGGCGGGCGCGTGAATACCGGGCGCGACGCGCTGGAATGGGCAGCTGAAGCGGAAAGGCTGGGCGCGGGCGAGATACTGCTGACCAGCATGGACGCCGATGGCACCAAGGATGGCTACGACCTGGGCATCACCAAAGCCATTGCGGATGCCGTGCGGATCCCTGTCATCGCATCGGGCGGCGCAGGGAAGATGGAGCACTTTAAGGACGTGTTGCTGAAAGCGGGCGCAGACGCTGTGCTGGTGGCGTCGCTGTTCCACTACGGCGAGATGACGGTACGCGACGTGAAGGAATACTTCAAACAACAGAACATACCGGTGAGGATGTAACGGAGGGAATATTAATATGGATCAGGTAAAGTTTGACGATAAAGGCCTTGTGCCGGTGGTGGTGCAGGACGTCAAAACACATACCGTGCTGATGGTGGCGTATATGAACGCCGAGTCCCTGCAAAAGACACTAGAGTCGGGCGACATGTGGTATTACTCCCGCAGCCGACAGAAGCTGTGGCGCAAGGGCGAGACCTCAGGGAATACTCAGAAGCTTCACGAGCTTAAAATTGACTGCGATGGGGACACGCTGCTTGCCATGGTGTCTCAGGAGGGTCCAGCGTGCCATACGGGGCGTTATTCTTGCTTCTTTGAGTCATTGTATGGTGAGGGAGCTTATTCAGGCGGATATGGGATTATAGACGAGCTGTTCGCTGTCATCGAAGACCGCAAGGTCAATCCCAAAGAAGGCTCCTATACCAATTACCTGTTTGCCAAGGGTATTGATAAGATACTTAAAAAAGTTGGCGAGGAATCTGCTGAAGTCATTATCGCTGCCAAAAATTCGGCTCCGGACGAGATACGCTATGAGTCTGCCGATCTTCTCTATCATCTGCTCGTGATGTTGAGCGAACGTGGGCTCAAGCCTGCTGAGGTATTTGCTGAACTGGAGAAAAGGCGATAGCGATAAAACCAGCTATTTGGCGAAAAGGAGACTAAAGAAGAGTAATAGTTAATTAAATAACAATAACAGCGTTCTTTGAATTTTGACAGCGGAACATGTGTATTATACAATATCGCAGCGTTCTCGTTTTTGCCGAGCTTTATGGGAGCATAGCTCAGCTGGGAGAGCATCTGCCTTACAAGCAGAGGGTCGTTGGTTCGAGCCCAACTGTTCCCACCAAATGGCCCGGTAGTTCAGACGGTTAGAACGCTAGCCTGTCACGCTAGAGGTCGAGGGTTCGAGTCCCTTCCGGGTCGCCAGTATCGGCTTCAAACTATAGAACGCATACTTTTGCGGGAGTGACTCAGTGGTAGAGTGCGACCTTGCCAAGGTCGAAGTCGCGGGTTCGAATCCCGTCTTCCGCTCCAACGTCCCCCCGAGCCGCCAATTGGCCGGGGGGATAAAAATGACTGCTCGGGCATATAGTGAATATGTGTCAGGCAAAATGGCGCCATAGCCAAGTGGTAAGGCACGGGTCTGCAAAACCCTTATGCCCCGGTTCAAATCCGGGTGGCGCCTCCAGATAACAACTTTCGGGCTTCTGGAGACAGAGGCCCGATATTCTGTTGTTCACCCAAAACATGAGTTTTGGAATACCATGCCGAAGTGGCGGAATCGGCAGACGCACGGGACTTAAAATCCCGCGGTGGCAACACCGTACCGGTTCAAGTCCGGTCTTCGGCACCAAAAAGCCCTCTGGGCTTTTTGTTTTTAACTGGATATACATAGTATTAACAATCCATAAACAATTGTCTTTCCGCTTGCGCATTTATTTCATTGCGATTAGTATTGAGATACATGGGAGGATAGCTTTATGAGAAATTTTATTATCAGTGTCGATTCATCGGCGAGTTTTACCAATGAGGAATTAGATAAATACGGCATTTTGATGGCCCGTCTTTCATATACGCTGGACGGCCAGGAATATTCTGATAGCTTTGAAAATGACGAGCAAAAGCAGGCGCTCTATGATAGGCTGGCACGCGGATCCATGGCTCAGTCGTCCAAGGCAACGCCCCACAGCTTTGCCGAAACATGGCGAGGTGCGCTTGAGGCCGGTCACGACATACTGCACCTGTCACTGTCCAATCAGGTGAGCGGATCATATGAGAGCGCTTGTCAGGCCGCTGAGGAACTGGGAAAGGAATATGGTCATAAGATACTAATTGTTGACACACTGACAGGTAGCTTTGCCGTCACTGCGATGGCGATGGACCTGATGCGCATACAAAGCACGGCTACCATTGAAGAAGCCCGAGATTTTGCGCTGGCCGGTTTGAACGAGTACAACCTGATTTTCACGATTGGAGATATCAAACACCTTCGCCGAGGCGGTCGAATCAGTCACGTCAAAGCGCTGATTGGCGGCCTGCTGCAACTTAAGCCGATACTGTTTATTAACGAGCAGGGACGTATTACGTATCTGATGAACGCCAGGGGAACCCGGCAGGCACTCAGCCTGATGGCACAGAAGGTACTTAAGAGTTTGACAGCTCATACCGACTGTGCATACATCGCGCATGGCGGCGATCTGCCGCTGGCCGAGAAGCTCAAGGAAAAGATACTCGAGCTGATACCACGCATCAACATCCATATAGACTACCTTACGCCGGCGCTGGGCATACACGGCGGACCGAGCTCGCTGGTGCTTAGTTTTAAAGGCGCTCAGCGTTCTCAAATCATGCAGGAAACAACAGTCAGGGACAAGCTGGACGCTGCGCTTGGGAAGATATAAGCTTACTTCTTGGTTTTAGGTGTGAATATTAGAGCGATGAGGTAACCGAACAATACGGCGGCCGCTATGCCTGCTGCCGTACCCTCCACACCACCCGACAACGCGCCCAGCAGTCCGGTTTCGTCCACACCTTTAAACGCACCTTTGGCCAGCGAATAGCCAAAGCCTGTCAGCGGAACCTGAGCACCTGCACCACCCAGCTTCACCAGCGGTTCATATAGTCCGACAGCCGTCAATATCACGCCCGCTGTCACAAACAAAACAAGTATTCTGGCAGGCGTCATGTTTGTTTTAGACAGTAGTATCTGTCCAATCAGACAGATGGCCCCGCCGATCACAAATGCCCAGAAATAGTTCATATACTGCACCCCATTTCTATGGCGACCGCATGCGCAATGCAGGGAATAGATTCACCCTGCAGAGCACTTGTCGGGCTGTGTAGCGCTCCGGTAGCCACAAACAATATACGTTTTATGTTCCCTTTAATGAGCTCTGGCAGAAAGAAGCCGCACAGCATGCTTGCGCTGCAGCCGCAGCCGCTGCCTCCGCAGTACATCAGATCGTTTCCTTCATAGAGCATTGCTCCGCAGTCCTTATGAACACCGGATATGTCCCATCCGGTTTCCCCGGTATATTTGGTCAGCAGCTCACTTCCAAACGTGCCCAGATCACCCGTAATGATGGCATCGTAGTCACCGGGCACTTTTCCCGTGTCCTCCAAATGGCATATTATCGTTTCAGCCGCCGCAGGCGCCATGGCAGCTCCCATGTTGTTGGCGTCAGTAATCCCCATGTCCACAACCCGCCCTGGGGTTGCGCATGTTACGGAAGGGTATTGTCCCCGATTGGCGGACAGCACCACCGCACCAGCCGCAGTGGCTGTGTGCTGTGACGTGGGCGTTTTGGGTGTGCCCAACTCAAGCGGCATCCTGAACTGCCGTTCAGCGGTCGCAAAATGGCTGCTGGTGGTGCACAAAGCATGCTGCGCGAAGCCGCCGTCCACCGTTATCGCACCCACCAGCGTCGATTCCGACATGGTTGAGCATGCGCCGTACAGCCCGATAAACGGTATGCCCAGCTGCCTGGCCACAAAGCCGGAGGAAATTATTTGATTAAGAAGATCTCCACCCACCAGGAAGTGTATATCGTCCGGCTTCAAGCCCGCTTTATCGACGGCTATTTCCGATGCGCTGAGCTGCATCTTGCGTTCTGCCAGCTCATAGGTTTTTTCTCCCCAAAGCTCGTCCTCAAACGTCACGTCAAAGCAGCTGCCATAGGGCCCGTTCTTTTCGTCCTTTCCGGCGACGGAAGAAAAGGCGATGATGTTTGGCGGCATATCAAATCGGATTGATCTTGATCCCACACGTATACCCATATCTTACAGAACTCCGATGATGTAATATATAATGCCAACGAGAACAGATGAGCTGATGCCATACACCAGCACGGGGCCGGCAATGGTAAACAGCTTCGCACCAACACCCAGAATATATCCTTCCCATTTATATTCCAGAGCAGGAGAAACAATAGAATTGGCAAAGCCGGTTATCGGGACTATTGAACCTGCACCAGCGAGCCGTCCCAGAACATCGTATATGCCGATGCCGGTAAAAAGCGCACCCAAAAAAATAAGTATTGCGGACCGGAATGAGCTCACCCCGGCTTCATCAAGCTTCAATACCTTTTCACCCAGATCGTTGATGGCTTCTCCAAAAACGCAAATCAGACCGCCCACCAGAAAGGCCATAATGCATTCTTTAATCAAATTGCTCTTCGGCATCGACTTTTTTACATATTGCTGATAGTTAGTCGCTTCGATATTTTTCTTAATATCCATATGCGTCCTCCTGACTATATTCTCTTTTGCTTTTCCGTAATCGTCTTGGCATATTCTTCAGACTCTTCAATGTTCTGAAGCGATCCGATATTAATATCCGGAATCTTAACGTAGTTTTTCATCACACCCATCCTTTCCTCAAAACACCCCTGATAACCAGTAAACAAGCGCACCGACCGATTTCCCAAGCATAAAACCGGTGAGCAGGAGCACGATAGCCTTACGCGTCAGGCCATAGTTTTTTATGACCGGGATTGCATCCGTGACCTCAGCCAGACAAGCGATCAAAACACCCACATATATTCCGCCAAACAGACCAAACAGTGTACCGAAAGCCTCCCCAATCATCACCTTCAGTCCGAACAATGTTATGGCTGTGCCCAGCAAACCGCCCGCAGCTGCACTGAGAGACATCATCAGGCCTGCGCGTTTTAGTCCCAAACACTGGGCGCTCTTTGAAAAAACGCCCAGCGCCACATAGAATGCGCAAAGCGCCGTCCCTGAAACAATTCCTGCACACAATCCAACGACTGCCGCAAGCACATTACCCATCAAGACGCTTGCTCTTTGCTGCGAGATAATCCCGCAGATCGTTCTCGTGGTTGTGAATATCGATATCAAGCACCGTCGGCGAGCTCTTTTTTCGCTTATACAGTCCAAACAACATGATGAAGCCGATCGCTATACCAATGCTGTATGGTATGCTGACCACCGTAGCCCGCTCCAAAGAAACACCAGTGAAAAATTCATATATGTCGTTGTGCACGCGCGGCATGTCGACATCTTCATGAAAAGTCATAATTGCAATAGCGCCGCCGAAAAACATTACGGCAAAAAGCAGCAATGTTTTCAGCATTTTGGCCAGCTTTCCACTGCCCGGCTGGGTGAGAAAGACATTGCATTCGGTAGGGCCAAGGTTAGTTATCATGTAATCGGGGTATAGCGGTATCATTCTCGACACAACATCCAGAGCCGTCACTGTTATGGCCCGGTCTTTTATGTCGAACCTGATGCATTCCAAAGGAACTGCCGATGCGCCGTATATCGTGCAAATGCTGGACAGAGTAAAACCCCTGCTTTCCGTGTATGTGGTTTTCTCCAGATAAAAGAACAGCTCCTGCTTCATCAGCTAAATATATTTGGCATCTGTGTATGTATCAAGCTGTGGGTGAAACAACAGCAACGCTATCAGCACCGCAATTATGACGCAAATGAAGAGTATGATCACCGTCATCAGCCATTTCTTCCTCATCAGATACTGCACAGCCAATATTCTCCTTACTTAATGAGCCGCAAATACGCGGCATAACTTTATTATCCGCAGACAACAAGAAAATATTTGTCTTAAATTGAAACTGTGGGGCATTTAATATGCGAGGAAAGAATATGTTATGGACGATAATAAAGACTCATTATCACGCCGGTTATTCGACAGATTTTTTGAGTTTGTTGATGGTTTTGGTAATCAGTCGGGAAACTTGCACCTGTGACACACCTAATACCTCCGCGATTTCCATTTGTGTTTTATCGTTGTAAAACCGCAGCATGATCAGCTGTCGTTCCTTGGGGTCCAGTTTGTGTAGCATTTCCTTCAGCAAGATGGAGTCAATCATCGCGTTATCGTCGTGCCCGGACATTGTGTCTATGAGCAGTGTTTTTGAGTTGTCATCGTCAAACGCAGGTTCGTATATGGATACTGGATTTCGCACAGCTTCCATGGCAAATACGATGTCTTCGGGCGTCATCTGCAGCTTTTGTGCCAGTTCATCGATGGTGGGCTCGCGCTTCATTTCAAATTTCATGCGTTCCTTAACGCTGAATATCTCAAAAGATTTTTCGCGAAGTGACCTGCTGACTTTAATAATGCCGTCGTCACGTAAAAAGCGTTTGATTTCTCCGGCTATCATGGGAACAGCGTATGTGGAAAAACGAACGTCAAAACTAGGATCATATCCCTTAATAGCTTTGATCAGCCCCAAAGACCCGATTTGCATCAGGTCGTCAAACTCCACGCCGCGGTTCAAAAATTTTTTAACTATACTTTTAACCAGCGCCGTATTGCGAACGACCAATGTCTCCTGTGCAGATGAATCGTCCTTTTGCGCTTTTCGTATCAGCCTTAAGCTCTCTTCGTGAGTCAGCAATCCTCTATCGGCCATTATCTTATCCTTGAGTGTGTATGGTTTTTTTCATTTCAACGGTCGTACCTTTTCCCGGATACGAATCAACTGTCACCTCATCCATGAATGTTTCCATCACGGTAAACCCCATGCCCGACCTTGACTCATCTCCGGCGGTGCTGAAAAAAGGCTGGCGAGCCTTATTTACGTCGCTGATGCCCACGCCCTTATCCGAAACGGTAACAGCCAGCGTATGGCCGGAAAGCGACGCATTGATGATGATTTCGCCCACTGATTTCGGGTACGCATGCACAATTGCATTTGTAACCGCCTCGGAAACGGCTGTCTTGATGTCCGCGACCTCTTCAAGCGTGGGGTCAAGCTGCGTAGCAAATGCACCAACAACACTGCGCGCAAATCCTTCGTTAACTGATAGGCTGGGTAATTTTAACTCCATCGAATTTTTTATTTCCATTTGACGCCCCCGATTATTACTATAATTTCTTGATAATACTGTATAAGCCGCTGACACTCATCACCTTGTCGATCTGACGGCTGGCATTTTTAACATACAGATTTTTCCCGCTGTTTTTAAGCTTTTTATAGCGCCCGATAATGACGCCGATCCCTGAGCTGTCCATAAAGCTTAAATTCTTAAGGTCCAGCACCAAATCGGTGTTATTGTATCTTGCGATCAGCCTGTCCAGCGATTCCCGGGTCTGCATGGCTGAGTGATGATCCAGTTCGCCGTATAAGCAGGCTGTGATACTGTGTTCCTGCTGTTTGACTTTAATCTGCATACGGTCCTTCCTTTCTTCATAATCTCTAACTTATTCTTTCATTGCATAATGTCTCCTTTAAGAGGTTTTAGTATATCCGCACTTCTTTTGGTGTTAAAATATGGATTTTGTCGAAAGTTATAATAAAGGAGCTTTCTGAACAGCCTAAAAACAGCTGACAGACAACAAAAAGGCAGGCATCATGGGAAGACACAGAAATAATGAAAAGCGTCCTCAAACAACGTTGAGGCGTATTGCCAGCATTATAAAAGTCTCCATACTCGTTGGTTTTGTTCTTGCCATATCCGGGGCAGTTTTCGCATTTTCCTATCTGATGGGACTGGACGAGTGGAAAGAGTTTAACCCTCACAAAATCGGAGAAATGCAGCAGACTCTTTTAATATACGATATGCACGGACAGGAAACGACTGCACTGTATAACCAGCAGAACCGTGTCTATCTTCCGATAGAAGATATATCTGCATATGTAAAAAGTGCATTCATCGCTATTGAAGACGCCCGGTTTTATGAGCACCATGGTGTTGACATCAAACGTCTGATAGGGGCGTTTGTCAATAACCTCAAGAACAACAGCGTTCAGGGCGGCAGTACTATTACTCAGCAGCTTATCAAGCAAACTAGCCTAACCGGTGTCCAAACAATGTCCAGGAAACTGCAAGAGGCAGTGATGGCCTATGAATTGGAGCAGGTCTATTCAAAGGATGAAATACTGGAGATGTATCTCAACTTTATATATTTTGGAAATGGGGCTTATGGAATTGAAGCTGCTGCCAAGACATACTTTGGCGTGCACTCGAATGAATTGACACTGTCTCAGGCTGCTCTGTTGGCGGGCGTTATCAAAGGACCATCGCATTACGCACCGCATCTGAACCTGGAGAAGTCCGTCAAAAGGCGCAATCTAGTATTGACTGAGATGCAAAAACTGGGTTTCATCACACGTAAACAAATGGAACAGGCAATTGTAGAAGAGGTTGTTCTTACTGAAAAACCTGAAACAAAATATGGCTTTTATATCGACATGGTGCTGAATCAGGCTGAGAATTTATTGTATCTGAATAGTGAGGAACTGCTTTCAAGCGGATATCGAATTTATACGACTCTGGATCAGGATATCCAAAAGCAGTTGGAAACGCTTTATCTGGATAGTTCCGCATTTCCACCCGATGCATCAGACGGGGAACAATGCCAGTCTGCATTCTGTGTGCTTGACAGTCAGTCCGGCGAGATACGGGCGATAGTAGGAGGGAGAGTATATGAAACCCGGCGCGGCTTGAACCGGGCGCTTGATATCAGACGCCAGCCCGGTTCCGCAATTAAACCGGTTATCGTTTATGCACCTGCTATGGAGAAGATGGGGTTGTCGCCTTCTACGCTTGTGCTGGACGAAAAGGAAGATTTCAACGGTTATATTCCGAAAAACTTCTCTGACAACTATGCTGGCTGGGTGACATTAAGGGAGGCGTTGGCAAAATCATTGAACCTGCCGGCAGTTCGTGTATTTGAGAAGTTGGGTGTACCTGTCGGCAAGCTGTACGCTTCCAGCGTCGGCATACCGTTCGAGTCAAAAGATGTCGGACTGACGCTGGCTTTGGGAGGGTTTACGACGGGCGTTTCACCGCTGACACTTTGCAATTCTTTTACACCGTTTGCAAACGGCGGTTACTATTCTCTTCCCGGTTGCATTACCAAAATTGAAGACGGCCGGGGAAAGGTTGTATATGAAAATCCAGATTCTAAAACCTCCGTGCTTTCGAAGGAAACCGCTTATCTTATGACTTCCATGCTGGAAACGGCGGCGCAGTCAGGAACAGCACGGCGGGTCAGCGTCAGCGGCGTACCTATCGCGGCCAAAACGGGCACATCCGGCAGCACGCAAATGGAAGGAAACAAAGATGCATGGACAGTGGCCTACAACCCTAACTATACGATGTGCTGCTGGATGGGATTCGATTCGACAGATGAGTTGCACAGTCTTCCGGCCGATGTAACCGGCGGCACTTATCCGGCCCAGATAATAAGCAATCTGTTTCAATACATCTATCGGGATGGCGGCGCGCCCCAGTTTTTGATGCCCGAAACCATCGTTGAGGCACGTATCGATCTTAACTCGCTGAAGAGCGGCAGAGAGCCGATGCTGGCCAGCGCTTTCACACCGGATGAGGAGGCGACACTGGAGTACTTCGTGAAGGATCAGGCGCCAACGGTTATTACTGATTATTGGGCTGTTCCTGAACCGCCGGACGATCTTCAGGTTGTCCACGGCAGCGGCGGATACCCTCGGATCACGTTTTCTTTCATGCAGGACTATGCGATATACCGTTTGTTCAGAACGGACATGGATGACAAAAGCAAAGTAATGATCGGTGAATATGAAGGCGGAGATCCTGTGGATATCATTGATTTTTCAGCACAGTACGGCCATTGGTATGAGTATCAGGTCGTACCCGTTCATCCGGAAATCAAAATAAACGGAGAGCCGCTGGCTGGGCCGCCCTCCGTTCGTGTTGATATTGAAGTATTAGCCGAAGAAGCTTACAGGCCATAGCTTAGCTTAGAGTTCAGGTTCCGGTTCTGGTTCTGGTTCTGTGGGAGTATAAAGTGCAACCAGCATTTCTGTCAGTTGACGGAGCTCTTCTGTCTTTTGTTCGATAGCCGCTGCTGTGGACGATTCTTTTTTTATGAGAGATGATAATTCATTTATCTTATCCTGAAGCCGTTGTCTGTCGCTCATTGACATCGCATACTTTGAATCAGCCAATACCGAGTTAGAGACGCTGATCTGTTCACCGGCAGCCTCAACAGCATTGTTGCGCATAATCTGGTTGTTATACCAGTCTTCTGTGTGGATATCGCAATAATAACTGAAGTAATCGGACATGGACGGATCAAGATCCAGAATGAACATGCCGTCAGGCAGGGCTGGCAGTGCCCCCGGCAGGTATTTGTTACGCTGCGCCTCCGTCAGCTTCCAGTATACCGAATCACTCGGGAGCAGCAGCAGGCTCTTTGTTACAATATTGCCTTCCGTGTCAGAACAATAGGGGGCCGCGATTTTACCGCTTGTCAGGCAAATCGGATGAAGCTCGTGCCAGTCACACGTTTCAGTGGGAACCTTGTCTGCAGGGAACCACGCGCTCACCGGCTTATGACCGCTTTGGTCTTCCTTGCATGCATCGGTAGCGAATTTGCCGGACACTGAACAGATGGATACCTTGACAAGACCAAGCTCTTCCGGGGTGTTGTCGATAATTGGCTTATTCTCTTTACCCTCAAGCAGCTGCGCCATGATATACTTCCAAAGGGGAGCAGCCGAACTGGAGGCATATACATCCTTATCAAGCGGCTTGTAGTTGTCGTGGCCGATCCACAGCGTCATCGTGTAATAGGGCGTAATGCCGGCGAAGTAAATGCCCAGTGCATCCTGATTGGTGCCCGTTTTACCGCCTATCGTCATACCGTCAATTCGGGCTTCTTTGCCTGTGCCGCTGTTCACAGCGTCCACAAGCATGTCCGTCACGATCCATGCGGTGGTGTCTTCGAACACCTGACGCTTGTCCCTGATCTCGCTCGCGTCCAATATCACGTTGCCGTCCTTGTCCAGCACTTTTGTAAACGAAAGAGGTTCAAGGTATACTCCGCTGTTTGCGATGGTGGCATAAGCGCCCGCCATCTCGATGGGCGTTATGCCCGAAGTGCCCAAGGCGAGACCAGCACCAGTCTTGCTGATATGCGCTGGGTTGATGCCCATCTGCAGCAGATAATTATATGAATCGTCCAGATTCACCAGATTCATCAGCGTATAAGCTGTCGCGCTGTTCAAAGAATTTACAAGGCCGCTGCGTAGCGTCACGGGACCGTATTTAGAATTTCCGCCTGCTGGATATCCGTTTTTGGAATCCCATCCTTCGATGGGCAGGGGCAGGTTAGGTACAACTGTGCCGTCTGAATAGCCTTTGTCTATGGCCGGTGCATATACAGCGATCGGCTTGATGGCGGAACCGACAGGCATTGTGGTCTGATAAACACGGTTCAGCGTTTTTTTGGCTTTGGGCGTGTTACGTCCACCGACCACAGCCTTCAGCTCTCCGGTAAGCTGGTCAACCACTACAGCGGCAGCCTGCGGCTGAACGATCTCAGTCACCGAACCATCACTGTTTTCATATCGTATCACGGCGTTGTTTTCGTCTTCCAGCTCTGGGTATTTACCCCACTCTTCCAAGCTGCGTTCTACGGTCTTTTGAATCTCGGGATCCACCGTTGTATATATTCTGTACCCGTTGGTTCGCAGTTCCGTTTCCAGCTTTGCCCTGTTCTGGTCGTTATCCTGCATGTTTCGCTGCTTGAGCAGATGCGTGATTACATCATAGACAGCATACTCCACGAAATACGGCATTTCGTACATCTCGTTGACCCGGGATTTTTCAAGCACAAACACAGTATCATTCAAGGCTGTCTGATAGGCGTCATAATCGATATAACCGGCTTTGTACATCTGATACAATACGTTGTCTGTCCGTTTATTGATCATCTCCGGAGTATCTGTTTCATAGAAACAGCGCCGCGGATTATAAAGGTAAGGGTATCGCGTGATACCCGCGATCATGGCGCTTTCGCGCAGAGAAAGCTGGTCTAGGTTCTTGCCAAAATAGTCCATCGCGGCTGCTTTAACGCCGTAGTTGGAAGCCCCAAGATGGATGGTATTCATATAAGCTTCCAGTATGTCCTCTTTTTCGTACTCGTTCTCAAGCTGCAGCGCCAGATACGCCTCCTGAATTTTTCTCTTGTAGGTTCGTTCGGTGCTGAGCAGTCGGTTTTTAATGAGCTGCTGCGTGATGGTGCTGCCGCCCTGAACACTGCTGTTCATCAGGTTGTTGACAAATGCGCCGACCAGCCTTTTCACATCAACACCCGAATGGTAATAAAAACGAACATCCTCGATAGCCACAACGGCTTGCTGCAGCTGAAGCGGCATTTCTTCAATGGTGGCCCAGTCGCGGTTTTCAGTACCAGTATATGCGGTGATCAGATCGCCGTTGGCGCTATATATATATGAGGTCTGAGACTGGTCCTCGATCTTCCCTGTATCAAGCGTAGGTGTCGTTTCCATATATGCTTTCGCAACGCCGATAAGCACACCGGCACCTGCAGCGCCGACCATAAACAATGCGATGAGTATAAGCCGGAAGGACGTCAGTATGACGCTGATAAATACGCCGGGTTGATGGCGCCGGGTATGAAACATATTGATATGCTCCTTACCTTCGCCGGAAAGGTGTTCCTTGGAAATGTGAGGAACCGTACGGTATTTGTCGCTTTTTGCTGGGTTTCGTTTGTCAACAGGCCTGCTGGCAACGGCCTCATTGATATTGTCAAAAACCTGCGTCTCATGCATACCATTCGAGACATTAGCATTTTCTCTTTTTCCCAGCAGTCTTAAAAACGTCTGGCTGGTTTTTCGCCAAGCAATAACAAAATAACGGCGGACTCGCTTTATAAAGGTTCCAGCACTGCTGAGAAGCTTTTTGAAGCCGGATTTCTTCTCCCGACGCTGCATTTCATTCATATCATCAGGTCTTTCGTGAAGCATTTATTCACCCTTCGGGTTTTTTGCTATTATAGCATGTTTTGATCCTGATGGCAGTATAATCGCGATTTTTTTACATTTATCGCATCAGGTGTTATCAGCACAACCTGTCGCATAGTTTAGTTTAGAGGGTGATGACCATGGCAGCTCGGCGCAGAATTAAATTCTCTAAATTGTGGCCCGTTTTCTTGCTTGTTGTTCTGATGATTGTTGGATATATGCTGATAGATAACGCGATCAGGCCAACTATATTAAGCATTTCTGAAGCCAAGCTGCGCGCTATCACGGTGCAGGCAATCAATGATGCCGTTCGCGAGACGGTGGGAAGCGACGTAAACTATGCCGATTTGATCAACATTCAAAAGGATTCGGAAGGCAAAATTGCTTTGATATCCGCCAACGCGGTCAAAATGAACCAGCTCGCCGCCTCCACAGCTATTTGCGCACAGGACAAGATATTGAATCTGGGGGAACAGGGTATTGGCATACCGATTGGTACCATCCTTGGCGGACAGCTGATGACAGGCCGCGGTCCACAGATTAAAGTAAAATTTGAGCCGGTTGGTTCCGTGACCACTGATTTTATGACGGAGTTTGAGGATGCAGGCATTAATCAAACACGGCACAAGGTTTACCTTATTTTTAACGCGACTGTGAGAATACTTATAGGAAACGCGGCTCAGACAGTGGAAATTTCATCGCAAGTACTGATATCTGATACCATCATCATCGGAGAAGTCCCCGAAAACTACTTTCAAGGGACTCAGGATCAGCTGCTCAATCTTTTGCCGGGTGATTGAACCGCCTCCAAAACAATTGAACAGATAATAAAAATGTGATATGATATGCGTCGAATTAATTGATTGAGGTGGCGTATGTCCGGACATTCCAAATGGTCAACCATTAAACACAAAAAGGAAAAAACCGATTCCAAGCGTGGCAGGATATTCACTAAAATAGGGCGCGAACTGGCGGTGGCAGTTAAAGAGGGCGGCGCAGATCCGAACAGCAACACGCGATTGAAGGACATTATTGCAAAGGCCAAAGCGAACAACATGCCGTCCGATACCATAAACCGCTCCATTAAAAAGGCGGCGGGGGAAGCGGGCAGCATCAATTATGAATCCATCGTGTATGAAGGATATGGGCCCGGGGGCGTGGCTGTTATCGTGGAGGCTCTGACGGACAACCGCAACAGGACGGCTGGCGAGGTGCGCCATTGCTTTGATAAAAACGGCGGTTCTATGGGAGCTACCGGCTGCGTGGCCTGGATGTTTGAACGCAAAGGCATTGTGATCGTTGAAAACTCGGACAGCATTGACGAAGAAGAACTGATCATGGTGGCATTGGAAGCCGGTGCTGACGACGTGGGGGAGGACGACGGCGATATTGAGATCACCACCACGCCCGCGGCATTCTCCGCCGTGTACGAAGCACTGGAGAGCGTGGGATATACCATCGCGATGGCCGAGGTGCAAATGATTCCGTCCAACACCGTCAGCATATCGGAAGATGTTGAGGAAAGCATCCAGAAAATGCTGGACATGCTGGACGACTCTGACGACGTTCAGAACGTTTATCATAACGCAGAGATGCAAGGCGAAGAATAACGACCGATATAATTGCAGAAAATACCCTTGAGAACTTGCGGGGGTATTTTTATTTGCGCAAAACATACAAAAGGCTGCTGTTTTTCTTCATATCATTAGTTTTTGTGCTGATTTCTGGAGCTGTTGGCTACATCGTCGCTCGTCAGGAGCCGCGCATCGTGGCAGTGGAGCCAACGCACACGGTAGTTGAAGCGGGGGCGAACGACACGCGTATAGCATCAGGCGCATCAATCACGTGGACATACGACTACGAGATGTGCCGTCATAACGAACAAGTCATATCAACGGCGGACAAACCTCTTGTCGGGTTAAGCTTTTCGCAGCTGCAGCAGGAATACCCCGATGTGAAGATCGTGTCGTTTGATACGGATGCGGTGGAGCTGGAGAAAAATCTGCTGTGTTATTGCCCGCTGCACCTCATTCTGAAAAATGACGGCGGAGTGCTGACAGTTTTCAGAACGAAATCAGGTTCGGTTGAGCAGGAAAAGCTCCGTGACTTCGAAATTGAGCTATCCAACATCGATGAAGCTGAGCGAAAAGCATTGGATACTGGCCGGGTGTTTTCGGATATGGACGAAATCCAGCGATACATATATAAACTGCTGCAACATTAATAATTTTAAATGAAGGTTCAAACAAAGCGAATAAACATCATTGACGAAACTGCTATGTTGATGTATGATACAGTCATAAATTAATACAGTATATCTTCGGGGTGGGGCGAAATTCCCCTACCGGCGGTGACAGTCCGCGAGCGCAAGCTGATACGGTGAGATTCCGTAACCGACAGTACAGTCTGGATGAGAGAAGAAGTGCATTTATTGATGCATCATTGGCTCTGAAGAAATACTTCAGGGCCTTAACTTTTTTGGGAAGTAACGGCTCTGGGAAGGGAGAAAAAATGAGAAATTCCCAAATAAGAAATCTAAGTACAATTGCCAAAATAGGCGCGCTTTCAGCACTGGCCGTTGGGCTGATGTATCTGGAGTTTCCGATATTCAGCGTATATCCCTGGTTGAAAATGGATTTTGCCGATGTGCCTGCGCTTATTGGAGGTTTTGCGCTTGGACCGGTTGCCGGCGTGTTAATCGAAGTTATAAAGAACTTTCTTAACTTTATATTGAAGTCGAGCACAGGCGGAGTCGGCGAGCTTGCAAATCTGACTCTCGCAATTGCACTGGTGCTGCCCGCATCACTCATTTACAGGCGCAACAAGTCAAGAAAAAATGCCATTATTGGCCTGAGCGTAGGAAGCATATGCATGATTGCATTAGCGCCAATACTTAATTATTTCGTACTGATTCCGCTGTTCATCGGCTTTCTCGGGCCGGACTTTGATATTGGACTATATCTTATTGCAGGGGCGGTGCCTATTACTGTAATAAAAGCGGTTGCCGAATCCATAGTGGTAATATTGCTTTATAAGCGTTTATCAGGTATACTTCATAAACAGCCAAGGCAATAATCCATTCGGCTGTGATAAGGAGAAAACGCTTTGTATATAAAGCATGCTGCTGCCGACGTACAGGAAACGATGGCGCTGGGTGAAAAGCTGGGCGGTATGCTCAAACCCGGCGACGTCGTCGCCCTGTATGGCGGCCTCGGTGCGGGCAAAACCGTTTTTGTAAAAGGCATTGCGAGTGGTCTTGGCATATTTGAAGAGATCACCAGCCCCACATTCACACTGATGCGCCAGTACCAGGCGGCATCCATACTGTGCCATTTCGACCTGTATCGGATCGAAGATGAACAGGAACTGGAGCACATCGGCTTTTACGATTATCTGGGCAGAGACTGCGTCTGTGTGGTGGAGTGGGCTGGTCATGCGCCCGGCCTCCGCCCGGATTTCAGCGTACATATTGATGGTTCTGGTGACGAAGAACGTATCATTGAGATCAGCCACAAAGGGGACTCAAATGAACATTTTAGCGGTTGATACCTCGGGCGGTGTCTGCACGGCTGCGGTGCTTAAGGATGATACCCTTTTATCCGAAGTTTTCATGAACGGCAGGCGTACGCATTCTGAGACACTGGGCGTGATGGTTGACCAATGCATGAAGCTGGCAGAGTTGTCCTTGCGCGATATCAGTCTGTTTGCCTGTGCAGTGGGGCCGGGCTCGTTCACCGGACTGCGCATCGGTGTTGGTTTTATCAAAGGCTTGGTGCATTCTTCGTCGTGCCCTGCAGTGGGCGTCAATACGCTGGATGCTCTTTCCCGCAACGTTCTGGGCTGGGATGGCGTCGTCTGCCCGATCATAGACGCCCGCCGGGAAGAAGTTTATACCGCCGCTTATTCTGGTGGGATTCTCACCACGTCCTGTCGCCCGGTGCCGCTCAAAGCACTGCTGACCGAACTGACTGGCCAAAAAGCGCTTTTTTTGGGCGATGCCGCTTTGAAATATCGGGATATGATATGCGGCTCCAGTCCTGAGTTTTCCGTCGCACATTCCGGCATCGCGTTGCAGCGTGCATCCTCTGTCGGCCTTTGCGCGTACGATATCCATCTGTCTGGCGGCGATATGTCTGCATATACTTTGGAACCTTTTTATCTGCGCGAAACCCAGGCTGAGCGTGTCTGGGCGGAGAAGCACGAGGACTAACGATGAACTACCGTTTGGCTTCCTGTGAGGATGCGTCCGAAATTTACGACGTCGAAGCAGCCTGTTTTAAAATTCCATGGTCGTTGGAATCCATACAATCAGACCTCTGCCAGAACGAATATGCTTATTACTTTGTCGCCGAGCATGACGGCAAAATTGTCGGCTTCTGCGGTGTCCACATCGTACTCGACGAAGGGCATATCATGAACGTGGCTGTGCTGACGGAATATAGGGGTCAGGGTGTCGGAGAGGCCCTGCTGCACACAATGATGTCTTACACCAATCTTTGTTATTACACGTTAGAGGTTCGCGTTTCCAATAAATCTGCCATATCACTCTATAAACGCCTTGGGTTTTCGATAGCAGGCAGGCGGCCCAACTACTATATTGACGAAGACGCGCTCATTATGTGGCGCGTTAAAAATGATTCTGGTACACAACCGATAATCAATACACCGGAAATCACACCTTGATAGTTCGCTTCAATAAATGTATAATCACTTTTGACAAACATAGTAATTGAAGTGAGTATGGAAATTCAGATAGACGGCATTAGAATCAATTATGAACAGCACGGTTCGGGTAAAGATGTGCTCGTGCTGCACGGATGGGGCGCAAACATACAAACGATGCGCTCTATTATTGACGCCCTGAAAGACACATACCGCGTTACCGCGCTGGACTTCCCAGGTTTTGGCGGCAGCGGTTTCCCCCCGGACAGCTATGGCGTTCCGGAGTATACCGATTTGACACGCGAGTTTATGAACAGGCTGGGAATCAGCAAAACGCATATAGTTTGTCATTCGTTCGGCGGGCGCGTCACAATAATGCTGGCATCGCAAAACCCTGAAATGGTGGATAAAATCGTATTTACAGACGCTGCGGGCGTCAGGAAGCCGCGCACACTCAAATACTATGTCCGCACCTATTCATATAAGCTTGCCAAGCGCATCAGCCGCGTAAAAACAGTCAAGAAGCTGCTTCTTACGTTGGGTATTGATGTTGACAAGAGCGTTAAGAACGCGGGATCATCCGACTACCGCGCATTACCTCAGACGATGAGGCGCGTGTTCGTTCGCGTCGTCAATTTGGATTTAAAAATACATCTGCCCGCCATCAAGAGCCCGTCTCTGCTCATTTGGGGAGAGAGCGATCTGGACACGCCGCTCGAGTACGCCAAGATCATGGAGAAGCGTATTCCGGACGCAGGGTTGGTCGTATTTCCCGGTGCGGGTCATTATTCGTTCCTGGACTGCCCGGGGCAGTACAACAGGATCGTCAGAACATTCTTTGGAGGATAACGCATGCCGGTATCGACATACGTCCAAATCGCACTGTACGCTCTGGCCGCTGCCGGTATGACGGCTGCTTCGGCGCATCTCGTGCATATATTGCAGCTTGAGGGCTACAAAAACAAAAACCTTGACCGCTGGGTGAACGCGAACCCCGCCGGTGTTTTTGTTATTCCATCCGTTGTATCCGCGGTCGGGCTGCTGATTGTTCTCATACTTAATGCAATATTTCCCGAGCTGTCTGTGGCACGCATCATTGCATCGGCCGTGTTGTCGCTGGCTTACATCGCCGCCATGCTGGGCTACGCCAAAAAAACGCGCATTAAGAACGCCAAGAAACCACTGGTGATGACCAGTCGAGTCAAGCGGCTGTTTTCTGCCATCGCGTTTGTTTATGTTGTCATCTGCAGCGCGCTGTGGGTGCTAGATGCCTTTTTTCTGAGTACGACGGTGCTGTCCGGCCTGCCGCTGTTTGTGCTGCTGCTGCTCGTGTCGGCTGGTGTGGTGATAGCCAACGCGTTGTTCGCGCCGATTGAGAAGGCGGTGCAGCGCTGGTATCTGAACGACGCGCGGCGCATACTGGCTAAGCGCGACGACCTCATCAAGATTGGTATCACAGGCAGTTATGGTAAAACGAGCTGCAAGTTCATACTGGGCACAATACTGGCGGAAAAGTACAACGTTCTGGTGCCGCCGTCCAGCTACAATACGCCGATGGGTGTAACACGCGTGGTGCGTGAGCAGCTAAAAAACGCCCACGAGGTGATGATCGCCGAGATGGGTGCGCGCAACGTGGGAGATATCCGCGAGTTGTGTGAGCTGGTGCATCCGCAGTACGGTCTGCTGACATCGGTGGGGCCACAGCATCTGGAGACGTTCGGTACGATTGAAAACATCGCTAAAACCAAATACGAGCTTATTGAATGCCTACCATCACACGGTTGTTCTTTCTTTCCGGCAGACAACGAGATCTGCCGCGGATTGTATGAAATAACCAACATAGAGAAATACCTGTTCGCGGTAGACTACGACGGACTGGCGGAAGCGCGGGCGGAAAACGTGCGTTGCGGCAGCTTTGGCAGCCGGTTCGATCTGATAATCGGCGGAGAGCGTATTGCGTGCGAAACGCGCCTGCTGGGCAAGCATAACATCGCCAATATCGTGGGTTGCGCATGTGTGGCGCATCGCCTTGGCCTTACTTCCACGCAGATACGCATTGGTATCCGCAAGATACAGCCGGTGGATCACCGCCTTCAGCTGCTGCCCACCTCGGGCGGCGTGGCGGTCATCGACGACGCTTTTAACGCCAACCCTTCGGGCGTGCGCGCCGCAATGGAGGTGCTGTCCGCGTTCGAAGGACGCAAGATCGTCGTTACACCGGGCATGGTGGAACTGGGCGACAGGGAAGTCAAAGAGAATCATGCGTTTGGCAAGGTGATGTCAGGTGTCGCAGACATTGTTTTCCTTATCGGACCCAAGCACACGAAACCTATATACGACGGGCTGATGGAAGGCGGGTTCAAGCCGGACGCCGTGCAGGTGTTTGCGTCGCTCAGCGAGGCGTCGGAGGAACTCTGGAAGCTTGCGCGCCCCGGCGACGTGGTAATATTTGAGAACGACCTGCCCGACAATTACAACGAATAAACTTGAAAGGGACATAGAAGCGATGAAGAAAAACCTTGCGGTGACTTTCGGGGGACGAACGGTGGAGCATGACATCTCCATCATCACGGCGAACCAGCTGATGCACAGCGCCGATAAAAGCAAATACAATATCATACCAATATATATCGACCGGGATGGCAAATGGTACACTGGAGAGAAGCTGCTGGATGTGGGCTACTTCAAGAAGTTCGACCCGACGTCCAAGGGCGTAAAGCGCGTGTTTCTGTCGTGCGCGGCTGACCCCACTCTGTACGAGTATGGTAAAAAGCAGCGCCCGATCTGCACCATCGACGTGGCAATACCGGCGATGCACGGCCTGCACGGCGAGGACGGAACGATACAGGGCGTCTTTGAGCTGTCGGACATACCGTATTCCAGCGCGGGCGTTGTGGGCTCATCGGTGGGCATGGATAAGGTTGTCATGAAGGCGGCGTTCAGCGGCTTTGGATTCCCGGTTCTTGATTCGCTGTACTTTGAGCGAGACGAATTTTATGCTGACAGCGACGTGGTATGCGGCAAGGTGGAGCAGAAGCTGGGCTATCCCGTTTTCGTGAAACCTGCCAACCTGGGCTCCAGCATCGGTATCAACCGGGCAGACAACAGAGACGCACTGAACTTCGCGATGGACGTGGCGGCGAAGTATGACCGCCGGCTGCTGGTGGAAAAGGCCGTCACTGAAATCATGGAGGTCAACTGTTCCGTGATGGGTATGCCCGCCGACGCGAAGGTGAGCGCCATCGAACAGCCGATGACCACCGGCCAGTTCCTCGGCTTCGAAGATAAATACATGCGCGGCGGCAAAAATTCCGAGGGTATGAAGTCGCTGGGGCGCAAGATACCGGCGGACATTTCCGAGGAGATGGCCACACAGGTGCGCCAGCTCTCGCTGGATATATTCAAAGCGCTGGACTTGAAAGGCGTGGTGCGCATCGACTACATCATTGACAAGTCGGAAAACAAGCTGTTCGTCAACGAGGTGAATACCATCCCCGGCTCGTTCGCATTTTATTTATGGGAGCCTGTCGGCGTATCCTTTACGGAGCTGGTTAACGCGCTTGTCTCCATAGCGGAGCGCCAGATGCGGGAGAAAAAAAAGTCTGAGTTTGCGTTTGATTCCACCGTGCTGCAAAAGGTGGCCACCGGCTTGAAAATAGGGGCTAAAACCGGGAAATAATTCGTTTACATGTGGTTTCATACATCGTATAATAAAGAAAAAAGGCGGTGTGTGAAATGGGATTTGATCAGAAAACGGCCAGCTGGTTCGCATATGTTCTCTCCATCATCAGCGCGATCATTCTTCTGGCGACTGAGAAGGATAATAGGACTGTACGGCTGCACGCTTGGCAGTCATTGTTCTTGGGTTGTGTTATAACAGGTATTGCAATCATTATGGGTATACTTATGGCAATTTTCCTTTTTATTATTGGGCCAGGCATCATAATTTTCTCAATTATCAGCTGGCTTGCATGGATTGGTTTTATCGTGATCACCATAATCTGCATTATCAAAGCGACCCAGAACGATATGTTTAAAATCCCGGTTATCTACAACTGGGCTGAGAAGATGAAGTAATTCAACTCTATACGAAAAGGAGCCACACTTTACAAAGCAGCTCCTTTTTCGTTTTTTTAAACAGATTCAGTTTTTTTCGGTGATGAATATGATACTGGCATACGTCTCAGGATGGCTGTACAGACAGGAATCGCGATTGCAAGCTTTACCAAATCGATTATAAAGAATACTGCATTATAAGTCATAATGATATATCCTAGAGACTGTGGTTTACCCATATAGAAATTAAAAATTACATACATGTAAACAACGCCTAATACGTACATTGACGCAAGAGATACAATGGCTAAAATTATTATTAGTATTATTTTTTTGAATTTTGACCCTTGGCCACGATTGAAACTAACCAGCTTATTACGAACCAGAATGCTTAATAGCATCGCGCAAAGTGCAAATCCGGGTATATATCCAAAAGAAGGCATTAAAATATATGAAATACCGCCACCTCCAGAAAACACCGGCAACCCCAATAAGCCAATTGCCATATAGACAAGTTGTGAAACAAGTGCGTATTTTGGTTCCAATAATAACCCCGCCATTATCATGAAAAAAACCTGAAGCGTGATCGGCATGGTCATGCCAGGAAGGGGAATCTTAACAAGAGATCCAATCGCCGTTAGCGCAGCAAAAAGGGCACAGAGTAATAGCTGTTTTGTTTTCATCAGTCACCTCTTATATGTAAACTTATTAATGCATTAATAGTTTACATATATAACTCATTACTGTCAAGCTGTTATCGAAAATCGGAAAAACACCTATGCAAAACATACAAAATCATGTATAATTGCCAAAGAGTCCGGTTTGTCCTTATTCCGCTTGGAGGTTCCCGATGCCCGAAGAGGATGCGCTGCTGATAAAGCGCGCACAAAAAAGCGATGCGGCGGCGCTCGAGGCGCTGCTGATGCTATATGAAAAACGCATATATAACATCGCCTACCGTTACATGGGCAATGAAGCGGACGCTTATGACATGGCTCAGGAATCATTGATCAAGATGTACAGAAATATAAAATCCTTCAAGGGTCAGTCAGCTTTTTCTTCATGGGTATACCGTCTGACCGTCAACACTTGTCTGGATGGCCTGCGCAGGCGGCGCAAAGCGCCTGTTTCGCTCGATTTCGCACTGGAAAGCGGAATTAATTTTGAAGCGGGCGATGAAGCGGCGCCGGAAGCGTGTGTGCTCTCCATAGAAAGTGCCGAAGATATCCAGCATGCCATCGACACGCTGGCCGACGACCACAAACAAGTCATTATACTGCGCGATATCAATGGGCTGACCTATGAAGAAATAGCTTTTTCTTTGGGTATATCCATAGGTACGGTTAAATCCCGTATTAACCGGGGGCGGCAGCGGTTAAAAGAGCTTCTCATTTAGTTTTTAATGATGGAACAAATGGCATAGATAAGGCGTCTTAGGTGCATAGTAGGACGCTATTTTTCAATTGAGGAGGGAAAATTTATGAAACGTATATTATTGGTGGTGTTGACGGCGTTGGTGGCGCTGTCACTGTTGGCAGGGTGTAGCGCACCATCTAAAACTGAAAGCAGTGCTGACTATTATTCCGAGGGAGAGGTTGCCGGAGCGCCGCCTATGGAAGCTCCCGCGGAAGAACCGTCTTATGACGAAGGTGTGGCGGAGGGACCTGCCGCACCTGAGGAAGGCGCAGGTTCAGGTGTCGATTACGACAGTTCCGTGCTTCAGCCGAGTGTGGACAGAAAGATCATTTTTTTCGGTGAAATTCAAGCGCGTACAAAGAACTATGAAAAAGATCTTGAGACAATCAATAACAAACTAAAGGAATACGGCGGATACCAGCAGGACGCTTCAGAAAGCGGCACACCGCCCAAGGATTGGCAGGATCAGGGGCGTTCAGCCTACATGGTAGTGCGTATACCCAGCAAGCACTTCGACGCATTCATGAACGTGCTGAAAGGCCTCGGTGAAACGGTGTCCACATCCGTTCGCGGAGAGGACGTCTCTGTACAGTACTTTGATACCGAGACGCGGCTCAAAACGCTGCGCATCCGCGAGACGCGGCTTCAGGAGCTGCTCAAGGAAGCCAAGGGGCTGGAGGATATCATTGAGCTGGAGCGTGAGCTCGCCAACGTGTCGTATGAGATACAGTCGTTGGAGTCCACATTGCGCGACTACGACAGCCTGATCGACTTCTCTACGATCACCATCAACCTGTATGAGGTGAACGAGATAGAATCGGTTAAGCCGTCCGATGATTCTCTGGGCGACCGCATTTCCACCGCTTTCTATTCCGTGCTGAACGCATTGGCTGACTTTGGGGAAGGGCTGCTCATATTCCTGATCGGCGGTGCTCCCATACTGATACTGCTGGCGGCTATCGCAGTTGTCGTGATCGTGCTGGTGAAAAGGCATAACAGGAAGAAGGCTGCCAGAAACAGCAACCTGCCTCCTCATGTGTAAGGAGAAACAAACATGAAAAGCATGAGATTTGTGTTTTCGGTGTTGGCATTGGTGACTGTCGTCGCCTTTACGGGTTGCGCGGCCGTACCATCCTCCAATGAGAATGTCCCGGCAATAGCCACCGGCTCCGACAAGATAGTCGTACAGCTGGATGAAGGTCAGGACAAGAACAATGTGTCCGTGACAGCCAACGGCACGGTCAAGGTAACGCCGGATGTGGCGTACACCACCGTGGGTGTTGTGACTCAGAAGAAGAAGATGCAGGATGCGCAGAGCGCCAACCGCGAGCTGATGAACGCGGTGGTGGCAGCGCTCAAGGCTGCGGGCCTGACAGACGACGATATCCGCACGGTGAACTATTCTGTCTATCCGGTGTACGATTATTCGGGCGACACATCTCGCATCGCTTCGTTTGAGGTTAACAATACCATCGAGCTCACGATCAAGGATATCGACAAGGTGGGCGAGGTATTGGATGCCGCGGCGGCAGCCGGAGCGAACACGTCCTACTCGGTGAGCTTTGACATACTGGATAAAGATCCGGCTTACAAGCAAGCGCTGACCGCGGCGATGGAAAGCGCCCGCTCTAAGGCGGATACGCTGGCAGCCGCGGGCGGTTTCGCCATCAAAGGCGTGATGAACGTATCCGAGGGGTACACGAACACCACGGTATACAGGGAATACGCGGCACCAGCTGAAGATTCGATGGACTCAAAAACCTATGTCAGCGCGGGGGAGCTGGATGTAACGGCAACGGTCTCCGTTGTTTTCGAGATCGGGTAACACAAACATGCCAAAGGAGCGGTAGCTATTGCCGCTCCTTTGTTCTATCCATTACCAAGAACATATTATCGCTTTTTTAATAAAATAACGCCATTTATATTGAAATTTAGCAAACATATGTTATAATATCGACACGTAACAGGAGAGTCGGGCCGTACCTTGAGTATTCCGGTGCGGCTTTTTAAATATTAACGACTGATTTTGGAGGAAGCATGAAAAAGAACGCTCTTGTCGCTCAATCGGGCGGACCGTCGCCTGTGATAAATTCTTCGCTGCTGGGCGTCATTGAAACCTGCCGCCAGTATCCGGACGGCATCGGAAAGGTATACGCTGCGTGGCACGGCATTGAAGGTGTGCTGTTTGAGCAGCTGATCGACATGGACACGCAAGACGAAAAGGAACTGAGGCTTCTTAAGAACACACCCTGTGCCGGTTTTATCGGCACCTGCCGCTACAAACTCAAAGAAGATCAGACAGACGACTTTCAGCGTATCGTCGATGTTCTGCGCGCGCATGACATTGGCTACTTCTTCTACATCGGCGGCAACGACTCAATGGATACCGCGTCCCGTGTCTCCAAACTTGCTCACGAGGAGGGCTATGACCTGACAGTGGTGGGTGTGCCCAAAACGATTGATAACGATGTGGGGGATGAGGCAAGGACCATCATCGACCATACGCCGGGCTACGGCAGCGCGGCACGTTATTGGGCGATGAACATACAAAACATTGAAGAAGAAAACCGGGGCATAGGTATATCCGAATGCGTATCCGTGCACCAGTGTATGGGTCGTTCATCCGGCTTCATCACAGCCGCGTCGCGTTTGGGCGATCCCGAACGCCGCATGCCGCTTCAGATGTATTTCGCGGAAGCGAAGAAGAGCATCGAGGAACTGGCCGACAACGTCAACGTACAGCTGAAGCGCGACGGGCGCTGCATTGTGGTAGTGAACGAAGGTTACGATGCTGGTGAGCTAGGCGCGCGGCACGACGGCTTTGGACATATCGAGTACGGCGCAAGCGAAAGCACCGCCGTGCAGCAGGTGACCAACTATCTGAACCGCCACGGCTTAAAGGCGCGCGGTCAGGCAACATGCCAGCAGGTGGGCGTGATGCAGCGCGACGCATCCATATACGCTTCCAGGGTGGACCTCGACGAAGCGTACCGCGTGGGCTGCAAAGCGGTGGAGATCGGACTGCTTGAAGGTACCGGCTATATGGCAACGATATTGCGCCGTCCCGGTAAAAGCTACGAGGTTTACTTCGACAAGGTGAAACTGGATATAGTCGCAAACTCAGTGCGGTATCTGCCGAGCGATTGGTTGGCTCCGAACGGCATCGACGTGACGGACGCGTTTATCGATTACGCGATGCCGCTGATCGGCGACGGCTGGCCGAATGTGCCGGTGGAAAAGGGACTCCAGCGTTTCGCGCGGCTCAACCTTATATTCATCGATAAGAAACTGCCGAATTACGTACCCTGCCGTCTGAAATAGCAGGACCGCAAGCACAGTGTCAAGAAAAGTACAATAAATTGAGTATACTGGACGGGAGGTGATGACATTGTACTTTAAGCTGCAATCCAAATACAAGCCCGCAGGCAGCCAGCCGGAAGCGATTGATTCGTTGGTGGCTGGGATAGAAGCGGGCAAGCCGTCTCAGGTGCTGTTGGGTGTGACGGGCAGCGGCAAGACGTTTACGATGGCCAATGTCATCGAACGACTGAACCGGCCTGCATTGATTTTGGCTCATAATAAAACGCTGGCGGCGCAGCTCTGCGGCGAGTTCCGCGAGTTCTTTCCGGATAATGCGGTGGAATTCTTCGTCAGCTACTACGATTACTATCAGCCCGAGGCCTATGTTCCCGGCAAGGATCTTTACATTGAGAAGGACTCCAGCGTCAACGAAGAGATCGACCGGCTGCGCCACAGCGCCACGTCCTCACTGCTGGAGCGGCGTGATGTGATCGTGGTCGCGTCAGTGTCTTGCATATACTCAATCGGAAGCCCGGAGGAATACGGCAAGATGAGCTTGTCGCTGCGGC
Source organism: Bacillota bacterium (assembly GCA_023416745.1). Lineage (GTDB taxonomy): Bacteria > Bacillota > Clostridia > Christensenellales > SZUA-584 > SZUA-584. Next base: position 6,459 of record JAEZHF010000066.1, on the reverse strand, counting down.
CTGGTATAAAGGTAAAACGGGACGATGTGCTGGCAAAGCTAGTGGACATGAGCTACACGCGCGGTGACATGGATTTCTCGCGCGGCAAGTTTCGGGTGCGCGGCGATACAGTGGAAGTGTTCCCAGCCAATACGCTGGAGAAAGCTGTTCGTCTCGAGTTCTTCGGTGATGAGATCGAACGAATACTTGAGATTGAAGCGGTGACGGGGCGGGCGTCTGCCACGCGCGGTCACATGCTGCTTTTTCCGGCGACCCACTATGCGGTGGAGCGCGAATCCATGTTGGCCGCGCTGGACGATATCCGCGACGACATGCTGAGGCAGGTTGAGTTCTTCCAGTCGCAGGGCAAGATACTGGAGGCGGAGAGGCTCAAGCAGCGTACCGTATACGATATGGAGATGCTGCGCGAGCTGGGCTACTGCAGCGGCATCGAGAACTATGCGCGCTATTTCGACGGGCGAAAACCGGGTGACCCGCCCTACACGCTGCTCGACTTCTTCCCGGACGACTACCTGATGTTCGTGGATGAGTCGCATGTGATGCTGCCGCAGGTGCGCGCGATGTACAAGGGCGACTTCTCGCGCAAGGATATGCTGGTGCAGTACGGTTTCCGGCTCCCGTCCGCTTATGACAACAGGCCGCTGAAGTTTGAGGAGTTCACAAAACGACAGGGGCAAACGATTTATGTCAGCGCCACACCCGCCGTCTACGAACGCGAGCAGGCCGGCAGCGTGGTTGAACAGATCGTGCGGCCCACCGGTTTGATAGACCCCGAAATAACGGTGCTGCCCGCACAAGGTCAGGTGGAGCACCTGCTGGGCGAGGTGCGCGCCACTATAACCAAGGGTTTTCGCGTGTTGGTGACGACGCTAACCAAGAAAATGGCGGAGCGCCTGACGGACTATTATAAGGAGCTGGGACTGCGCGTCAAATACATGCACTCAGATGTGGAAACGCTGGAGCGCATGGAGATCATCCGTGGGCTGCGTCTCGGGGAATTCGACGTACTTGTGGGAATCAACCTGCTGCGAGAAGGTCTGGACCTGCCCGAGGTGGCACTGGTGGCGGTGCTGGACGCCGACAAAGAGGGCTTCCTGCGCAACGATACCTCGCTGATTCAGACGATAGGCCGCGCCGCGCGCAACGTGGAAGGGCGCGTGCTGATGTACGCGGATACAATCACGGGATCGATGCATCGCGCTATTGAAGAGACCAGTCGCCGTCGCGAGATGCAGATTGCCTACAACGAAGAAAACGGCATCACGCCGCAGACTATCATCAAAGAAACGCACAATATGATTGAAATCACCAAGCCGGTGACGGAATCCGAGCATATGACGCGTGACCAAGCGGTGAAGAAAGCGGCTATCATAGAGAAACAGATGCGGCAGGCTGCAATGGAGCTGGAATTCGAAGCGGCGGCGGCTTTGCGAGACGAGTTATTCAGAATCAAGGAGTATATAAGAAACGGGACATCATGAATGTGATTACGATAAAAGGGGCCAGGGAGCACAACCTAAAAAACATTGATGTGAAAATACCGCGCGACAAGCTGGTCGTCATCACAGGGCTTTCGGGCAGTGGCAAATCGTCGCTGGCTTTTGATACGATATACGCCGAGGGGCAGCGACGCTATGTGGAGTCGCTATCCGCCTATGCGCGGCAGTTTCTGGGGCAGATGGACAAGCCGGACGTGGACTCCATTGACGGTCTGTCCCCGGCGATCTCAATCGATCAAAAGACGACGAGCCGTAACCCGCGTTCAACCGTGGGAACAGTGACGGAGATACACGATTATCTGCGTCTGTTATTCGCCCGTGCGGGCGAGGTTTACTGTACGCAGTGCGGTAAAAAAATTGAACGGCAGACGGTGGACCAAATTGTGGACGATATCCTGCAGCGGCCGGAAGGGTCGAAGCTGATGATCGTTGCGCCCATCATCAAGGGCCGCAAGGGTGAGCACGTGAAGGTGTTTGAGGATCTCACAAAATCGGGCTACACGCGTGTCATTGTGGACGGTATCACCTATACGCTGGACGAAGAGATTACTCTGGAGAAGAACAAGAAGCACACCATCGACGTGGTAATCGACCGCGTGGTGCTTTCTGCCGATTCGGAGGCGCGCCTGCACGATTCGGTGGAGACGGGTCTTGGTTTGGGTGACGGTGTGGTAAAGCTGGTAGATATGTCCGATAACTCGGAGCAGCGCTACTCGCAGAACTATGCGTGTATCGACTGTGGCATCAGCATCGACGAGATATCGCCGCGCATGTTCTCGTTCAATGCGCCGTACGGCGCCTGTCCCCACTGCCACGGCCTCGGCACCATCATGAAGGTGGATGAGGATCTGATCATACCGGACAAATCGAAGTCGCTGGCCGATGGCGCGGTGCGCGTGTCAGGGTGGAACTCAGGTTCGCTGGACAGCTGGGGCGCGCAGTATTTCAAGGGCATGGCGCGGCATTACGGCTTTAATATGGACACACCTTTCGGTGAGCTACCGGCAGCTATTCAGAAGAAGATACTGTATGGCACGGCGGACGAGCGCTTTGAGGTGGATTATTCTTCGGAATACGGGCAGGGGACGTTCTTGAACCGTTTTGAGGGTATCATACCGAATCTGGAGCGCCGTTATATGCAGACGGACTCCGAGATGATGAAGGCGGAGATTGAGAAGTACATGGCGACGTTGCTGTGCCCCGTATGCCACGGCACGCGCTTCAAGCCGGAAACGCTGGCGGTGAAGATCGGAGGCAGGAATATCGCCGAGGTGTCTGAAATGCCCATCGACGCAACGCTGGACTTCTTTGACTCTTTGTCACTTACGGAAAAGCAGCGCATGATCGCTGACCGCGTGCTTAAAGAGCTGTGTGCGCGGTTGAACTTTCTAACCAACGTGGGTCTGTCTTATCTCACGCTTTCGCGCAGCGCAGGCACACTATCGGGTGGGGAGGCGCAGCGCATCCGTCTTGCAACGCAGATAGGTTCCGGACTCACAGGCGTTCTGTATATACTCGACGAGCCGAGCATCGGCCTGCACCAGCGCGACAACGGCAAACTGTTAGCCACGCTCAAGGAACTGCAGTCTCTGGGCAATACGCTCATTGTTGTGGAGCACGACGACGAGACGATACGCAGTGCGGATTACGTGATCGATATGGGACCGGGTGCGGGCGTGCACGGCGGCGAGGTGGTTTCCGCAGGGACTCCGGAAGAGATCGCAGCAGACGCAAAGTCCATCACAGGCCAGTATCTGTCGGGCGCAAAATGCATCGAGGTGCCCCAAAAACGCCGTGAGCCTAGCGGCTGGTTCAAGGTGGTGGGTGCAGCTGAGAACAACCTCAAAAACATTAATGCGGCGTTTCCCATGGGAGTCATCACAGCGGTAACAGGTGTTTCGGGCAGCGGAAAGTCCACATTGGTCAACGAGATACTCTACAAGGCGCTGGCGAAAACCATCTATAACGCGAAGGACAGGCCGGGCCGGCATGAGCGCATCGAAGGCATCGAGCTGATTGACAAGGTAATCGATATCGACCAGAGCCCCATCGGGCGCACGCCGCGGTCCAATCCGGCCACGTACACCGGCGTTTTCACAAACATCCGCGACCTGTTTGCGTCCACCAAGGATGCCAAGGTTCGCGGCTTCGGCAAGGGCCGGTTCTCTTTCAATGTGAAGGGCGGACGGTGTGAGGCCTGCAACGGAGACGGGATCATTAAAATCGAGATGCACTTCTTGCCCGATGTATACGTGCCTTGCGAGGTGTGTAAGGGTGCGCGTTACAACCGCGAGACACTTGAGGTGCGTTATAAAGGCAAGAACATACAGGAAGTGTTGGATATGACGGTGGAGGAAGCACTGGAATTCTTCGACAGCATTCCGTCTATCCGCAACGTTATACAGGTGCTCTCCGATGTTGGGCTGGGGTATATCCGGCTCGGGCAGCCTTCCACCACGCTGTCGGGCGGTGAAGCGCAGCGCGTCAAGCTCGCAACTTATCTGTCAAAGAGACAGACGGGCAACACGCTGTTCATTTTAGACGAGCCGACTACAGGCTTGCATACTGATGATGTGAGCCGTCTCGTCGCAATACTTGCGCGGTTGGCTGACAAGGGAAACACGGTGATCGTCATTGAGCACAACCTCGATGTAATTAAAAGCGCGGACCACTGCATTGATCTTGGTCCGGACGGTGGTGGCGGTGGCGGCCGCATAGTAGCACAGGGCACTCCGGAGCAGCTGGCAGAGAATTCTGACAGCATTACAGGAAATTATTTAATAGCGGTTTTACCCAAATAGAGTTAAACATTGCCGATGAGAATGACGATAATTAATTGAAGGAGTACAAAGCTATTTATCACAAACGGTCGGGAGGATAAAATTGAGCATTAAAACCAAGCTCACAATATCAACGATCGCAGTTTTTTTGCTGATGGTCATTATTATTGGCTTTGTATTTTCCTCTGTCATGAAATCAACTCTCACCAGCGAAGCCAAATATGATGCCGGGCAGCTTTGTCATGAGACAGCCTATTCTCTCGAAAAAAGCCTTATGTCGGACATGCGGATCATCAGGACGCTGGCTTCCGGCGGTATTACAAGAGGAAGCGCCGAAGAGCTGCTGCCCGTACTGCAAAACAGTGTACGCATTTCTAAATACGAATACATTGCGCTTCAATGGAACGGTGCATGGTACATGGTAACCAGTGATAAATATGAAGACATACCAGATCCCACTGGTATCAGTCAGGAGATATTCAGTTCTCTTCTATTGGGGTACTTGTTTGACGGAGAAAAGGAGGGCGTGCTCATTGTTGAGCAGCTGTCTGCCGGAAACGATGTCGCCGGCAAGCTTGTTGCCAAACGCTCTATGGATTGGTTATCCTCCGTTGTCACACAGGGAAATTCCAAACCGAACACATCACTGATACTTTCAAAGCAAAACGGGCAGATCATATACCCTGAAGGTATCGGCCTGACGGTGAGCGAGGGCACGAATACGCCAGACGGAACCATTGTGGTCAATGGTATCGATCAAAGCATATACAACGGTATCAAGGTCGATTTAAAAAATGCGCCTGTTTCAGTCAGCGCTTATGTAGACCCCAATGTAATTGAAAACAACCTGAGCCGTTATGTGCAGAGCTATATTCTTTTTGCGTTCTGCGGTCTTGTGTTCATTTCCTGCATTGTCTATGCGTCCTGCTTCTTGCTGACGCGTTCCATCATCAGTCTGGCAAAATATACAGAGCAGGCGGACGTTCTGGGTGAGAGAATGCCCGCCAGATTCACCCGCCGTAAGGATGAGGCTGGAGTGCTGGCCCGTTCATTTGCTCTTTTAATGAATAAGGTTTCCGGGTCTCTGGGCAAGATGAAGCATATGGCCTATCATGATAACCTGACGGGGCTCAAGAACCGATATTCATTGGAACAGGATATCGAAAAAATGATCAGGGATAAAAAACCATTCGCCTTCGCCCTTATGGACATTGACGACTTCAAGATTATCAACGATATGATGGGCCATGCCGAGGGGGACCGGCTGTTGATATGCATTGCACGTATATTCGAAAGCCTCATATCTGAGACTATGGATGCTTACCGCTGGGGCGGTGATGAATTTGCTTTCATATTGTCCGGCGGCAGCAAAGACAGCTACAAAAAAGATATTGAAAAAGTATTGTCTGAGGTCTCGGTGCGGTTCGACAGCAACAATAAATGGCGGATTTCCGTTAGCGCGGGGCTGTGCCTGTTCCCGGACAGCGCAAGCGATTATCAAAGGATGCTTGTTCTGGCCGATCAGGCTCTAATCTTTTCCAAAAGAAGCGGCAAGGCGCGTTACAGGTTCTATGAGGATATATAAAAATGGCTTGCTCAGACGCAGGTTACATCACCGCAGAATCCGCATTGTCCACATCGGTCAATGCGGTTTTTTTCACCGGCAGTATCAACAGCATGGAAGTCTTCCTCTGATATTCTGCGTAGCCATTTTTTGAGAGAAGCAGCCGCTTTTCCATCATGGGGATGCTGATGAATAAGAACAGCAACGTCATCAGCACAGGTGCATATATGGCCCACCAAATCTCCGGCCGCTGCCCCAGCATCATAATATAAACGCCCCACCAGAAAGTGACCTCGCCCATATAATTGGGATGCCGGGAATATCTCCACAAACCGGATTCCATGTTAACCCTCTTGTTTTCAGGGTCGAGACGAAATCGGCGCATCTGCCCGTCTGAGACAATTTGCAGCAGTACAGCAAGCACACACACCAAAGCACCGATAACGGACAAAAAGCTCAGCTTGTCTGCGGTTTGCGCGCTGTAATAAGCCGGAAGCAGGTTTATGAACACGATCAGCGTGGGCATCATGTTGATGCCGAAGAAGTTGGTGAGCGGCCAGAGTTTTTTGTTTTTCTCATGCAGCATTGTATATCGCCAGTCCTGCTGGTGTATTCC
>JAEZHF010000062.1 GCA_023416745.1 Bacillota bacterium | reverse complement strand
ACGTACCGGGGGTGGGGGGCCTACAACCCGCCCCCCGCGCAACACCCCCACGACCCCGGCTGGCAGGACAAAGTGGTTTCGGGTGAGGACAGCGTGATACGGCACTGGCTGAAAGCGGGAGTGAAGGGCTACCGTTTGGACGTCGCTGACGAGCTGCCCGACGACGTGCTGGAGCTGATGTACAGTGCCGCACGCCAGACGGATCCGGACGCCGTCATGCTGGGCGAGGTGTGGGAAGACGCCACTACCAAGTACAGTTACGGTGCGAAGCGTCGATATGCGCTGGGCGGACGATTGGATTCGGTGACCAACTACCCATTCCGCAATGCCGTGATCAGCTTTCTGACCGGAAAGACGGATGCGGAAGATCTGCGCGATTTTTTGGTTGATCAGGCGGCGAATTATCCGCCGCCGATGTATCATTCGCTGGCCAATGTACTGTCGTCGCACGACGTATCGCGGATAAGAACGGCGCTCAGTACACCGATAGACCCGCACAGCCTCACGCGGGAGCAGCAAGCGTCGTTTGTCATCAGCGACAGCCAGAACAGAAAAGGGGCGCTGCGGCAGCGGCTGGCAGCAGCGCTGCAGTTCTGCGTGCCGGGCGTACCGTGCATCTATTATGGCGACGAAAAGGGCATGAATGGATTTCTTGATCCGTTCAACCGCGAAACATTCCGCGATAGTCCGTATGAGCTGGCGGAGGATTATCGCCGCATGTCACAGCTTCGGCATTCGGCGGATGCACTGCGAGCCGGACGTGCCGTGTTCTATGCGCCGGACCCCGATTGTATCGCCGTGCTGCGCTATGTGACGGGCGGTCGTGATGCGCTCATGCGCGAAGCACAGGATGGTGTGTATCTGGCCGTCATCAACCGTTCCCCATATAGCCAACGCTTTGTGATCGACTTCATGGCGCGAAATCCGCTGTTTTCGCCCGAAGACCAGTCGGCGCTGCGCTTCCTGTTGAATGGCCGGGGTACTTGCCAGCTGACCGGCAGGAAATATACCGTGCGTGATGCGCTGCTGGAGCTGTCCGTGAAAGCCTTAAGCGTCACATGGCTCAAGATAGACAAAGAATAGACTTCCTGAATGGTGTAATAATATTTGTGGAGACGAATGTATGACATATCTGGAGATATACGAACAGTGGCGGCATGCTGTGACGGAAGAGTCGCTGCTGGCTGAACTGGAAAGCATTAAAGAAGACGATCAGCAGATTAAGGAACGTTTTTATAATGACCTGCCCTTCGGCACGGCAGGTTTGCGCGGTATCATCGGTGCGGGTATCGCCCGAATGAACCGTTACGTCGTCGGGCGTGCCACACAGGGATTGGCGGACTATCTGAAAAAGAGCGGTAAATTGGCGCTCACCATGGCAATCGGTTACGATTCACGCCAGTTTTCCCGCGAGTTCGCCGAGGAAACGGCCTGCGTTTTTGCGGGCAATGGCATCAAGGCATACCTGTTCAAGGAGCTGACCAGCGTGCCGGAGCTTTCGTTCGCCATCGGCTATTTAAAGGCAGACGGTGGCGTCGTGATCACGGCCAGCCATAACCCCAGGGACTACAACGGCTACAAGGTGTATGCATCCTACGGGGGGCAGCTGGGGCCGGACGAGAGCCTTGAGGTAACGGCATGTATACAGTCACTGGACACATTCCGCGATGTGAAGCGCATCGGCCTCGTAAAAGGTATTGAGCAGGGGCTTATCTGCGAGGTAGGCGAAGAGATCGACAGCGCCTACTACGGGCACATCACTGAGTTGTGCGGCACTGACGCCGCCGAGGATCTCAAGGTGGTATATACGCCGCTGCACGGCTCTGGGCTGCGTACGGCACAGAACGTATTCCCCATGGCGGGCATTCGGGAGTTTTATAACGTAGCAGAACAGAAACAGCCGGACGGGCGTTTTCCTACCATTAAGTCACCCAACCCGGAGGACCCAGACGCAATGAAGATGGCGATCAAGTTGGCCGGACAGGTGGGCGCTGAGATTGCAATCGGTACGGATCCGGACGCAGACCGGATGGGCGCGGCGGTGCGCCGTGCGGATGGCAGTTACGTGATGCTGTCCGGCAACCAGATTGGGTGCCTGCTGACCGAATATCTGCTGCAGAAACGAAAAGACGCCAATAAGCTCAAACCAACCGATTATGTGATTCGCTCTTTCGTATCCACGGATATGGTGGAAGAAATAGCGCGCCGGTATGGCGTCGTCTGCCACACCGTGCTGACGGGTTTTCGCTTTATATCCGAGATCATCGCACAGAACGAGGGGACGGAAAAGGATTTCGTGTTCGGTTTCGAGGAGAGCTACGGTTTTCTGGCCGGAACGTTCGCGCGGGACAAGGACGGTGTGCTTGCGGGGCTGTTGCTTTGCAAGGCGGCCCAGCATTATCGGGCGCAAGGAAAAGGGCTGCTCGACGTGCTGGAAGAATTGTACGAAAAGTATGGGCATTTCCGCGAGAGCGTGAAAAACATTGCTTTTGCCGGACTGGACGGTATGGAGAAGATGCAGGCACTGATGAAGAAACTGCGCGAGAACCCGGTCACGGATATTGGTGGCCTGACGGTGACGTGCGTTGAGGACTACGAGTCTCGCAAGCGTACCCTCACAGACGGCGCGGTCACGAATATCGAACTGCCTCAGACCAATGCACTTAAACTGCTGTTGGAGGGCGGCGCATGGATCTGCATCCGTCCTTCGGGAACGGAGCCCAAGATCAAGATCTATTTTGCGGTGCGCGGTGCGGATGCCGACGATGCGGCACAGCAGCTGTCGCGGCTGGAGACCGGAGTGGATAAGCTGATGTAAGCCATGTTGAAGTGTCGAAGTATCACCGGACGGGCATGAAACTCATGTCCGTTTTTTGGTGCACAGATTTGATTTTGGTGGTCAGTGGCAATTGGATGGTTAAAATGGACTTATACAAGCAGCGGAAGGTACATAAACAACTCCGTAAAACAGCAAAAAAAGAAGAGCTGTGATGCCCTTCCTTTTTATGTTCCGAAAGCTCAGAACTTTCCGCTGTTTTCCGCATACTGAATCAGTTTCTTGACCATGTTTCCACCAACGCGGCCCGCTTCACGGGATGAGATGTCGCCGTTGTATCCCTGTTTCAGATTCACACCGATTTCGCTTGCCACTTCATTCTTCAGGTTCATAAGTTTGTTACTTGCCAATTTGTTCACCTCCTTTTACTCATATTTTTCCGCTGTTTTTACATATTACACATGTAAATAAACGCTCAGGAACCAGATAATAACAAGGTGTGCAAAAGTAGAGATCATCATAAAGGAGATAATATAAGCAACAGCTTAATATGGCTAATACAAACAGGAGGGCAGCAACATGATGTCAGAAGCTTTGAAGCAGCAGATTGCCAGAAAACTCGGAGTTGAACAAATCGTCGCCTCACAGGGCTGGGGTGGTGTATCTTCGAAGGATTGCGGCAACATTGTCAAGGAAGCGATTCGGATGGCTGAAAGCAAATTGTCCTGACAGATCTGGGCAGGAGGGGTCCCCGCACGGCAGATTGCCCCATCCCAAATGGGATGGGGCAAGCTGGCAGATGGTTATTACGGCCTGATCTGTGGTATAATGTTCACAAGGAGGATGATGCCATGTTTACCATTGTTGACGTATTTGCCAGAGAGATATTGGACAGCCGCGGGAACCCGACTGTGGAGGCTCAGGTGGAACTGACGGGTGGAGCGAGGACGCGCGCTTCCGTACCATCGGGCGCATCCACCGGACAGTTTGAAGCGGTGGAACTTCGGGACGGAGACAAAGGGCGGTATTTGGGGCGAGGCGTCGAGAAGGCCGCCCTGAATGTCAATGATATCATTTCAGAATTGATAATCGGAATGGACGCGCGTAACCAGGCAGATATCGATTATGCGATGATCGCGCGGGACGATACGCAAAACAAATCAGTGCTCGGTGCGAACGCCATGCTGGCTGTCTCGCTTGCGGTAGCGAAAGCGGCGGCGATGCAGGCGGACCTTCCGCTGTACAGTTATATCGGCGGCTGCAACGCCCGTAAGCTGCCTGTACCCATGATGAACATCATCAATGGCGGAAAGCACGCGGACAACAGCGTGGATATACAGGAATTCATGATCATGCCCGTGGGAGCGCATAGCTTTAAAAAGGCGCTGCAAATGAGCGCGGAGGTGTTCCATCAGCTTAAAAAGGTGCTGAAAATCAAAGGCTACAGCACGTCCGTTGGAGACGAGGGCGGCTATGCACCGAACTTAAGATCCAACGAAGAAGCGGTGGAAACGATACTGGAGGCTGTTACACAGGCCGGATACCAGCCAGGTGCGGATTTCATGCTGGCGATCGACGCTGCTGCCACCGAGATGTATGAAGCGTCCAGGGAAAGCGGGGAAGAGGGCAAATATCTGTTTTGGAAGTCAGGGCTCAGCTTGTCCACGGAGGATATGGTCAGGTTCTGGGAGAAGCTTTGCGGCCAGTACCCAATCATTTCCCTGGAGGACGGCCTGTCCGAGGAGGATTGGGCGGGCTGGCAGATGCTCACGTGCCAGTTGGGCAAAAAAGTTCAGTTGGTCGGCGACGATCTCTTTGTCACCAATACCAAGCGGTTGGTTCGGGGCATCGGTGAAAAGGCGTCCAACAGTATATTAATAAAGGTAAATCAGATCGGGACTTTGACGGAAACGCTGGAGGCGGTGGAAATGGCGCACAGAGCCGGGTATACTGCCATTATCAGCCACCGTTCCGGTGAGACAGAGGATGTGACGATCTCGGATCTGTCTGTGGCAGTGAATGCAGGCCAGATCAAAACGGGGGCCCCTTCACGGACAGACAGGGTTGCCAAATACAACCAGTTGCTGCGTATTGAGGAGGAGCTTGGACTCACTGCGGTTTATCCCGGCAGTGCAGCGTTCTTCAATATCGGCAAAGTCTAGGCTCATTTGCGGATTACGCTACAAGCACCACAAGCTTGCTTTTGTAGAAATCAAAACTGCGCGGTGACGCGCAGTTTTGATTTTCAGATCCCTGCAGACGCGTGGCGTCCATGGGGAGAGTTATCGTAATGTCTGCCTAACCCGACCAGTGGCTAGAAGGCTGTGTTACAGAGAGTGACAGCTTCGATTTGGCAAATCGGAATTATCGTTATTTTGCCAAAGCAATTTCTTCCAGGGCAATTGGAGTGTCCGCACTGGATGATCTTCACACAGTCACAGGTTACCGCGCACAAAAGCCCAGTAAAACAACAGCTCTCCGTGCATATGGTAACGACTTCATCGACATTTTCACACAATGAGTCGATCAGACAACGTCTGTTATCAGCAATATTGCCATCCATTATTTATTTAACCTCCTTCAGAAGAGTTAATCTATAATTATATTATGGGATACACTTCAATGTGTGACATATCTACAGCCACCACATTCGGCTGGTATTCAGTCATTAATTACCTGACATAATTCCATTATAACGAATATGGGGAATTATGGTATTAAGGGTTTATATGAAAAAGCCGATATAAACCAATGAGATAGCATTCAGGTAATGGAAGCTTAATAGCGTACTGAGAGAGTCAGGGACCTGAATGGAGGATAGAGAAATGATAGTAATGATTGTAGATGATTCACTGTTGGTATTAAAAACGGTAGAGTCACAAATAAAAGAGATGGCCGATATCGATGAAGTCATTCTATGCTCTAACTCGATGCAAACGCTGGAAATCATTAAGCAGAACAATGTCGATATCGTGATAATGGATGTGATGATGTCGGAGATGAGCGGCCTTGATGTATTGGCCAGAGTCCGCCAGGACCAAACGCTCAGTGATGTTCAGGTGCTTATGCTTACATCTGAGCCGGAGTATATTAAGGAGAGCCTTAAGCTGGGTGCCGACGGCTTTATCAATAAACCTTTTCAGCCGATTGAGCTGCAGTCACAAGTAAAAGCCGCGGTCAGGACCAGAAAGAACCTGATGCTGGTTAATGACATGAATCGGCAGCTGTCAGCAAAGAACAATGAAATGATCGAGCTGAATCAGATGCTCAAGGATATTCAGCTTAGCATTTCGCAGACGGAAAAGATGGCTTCCATTGGCGAACTGGCAGCTGGCGTGGCGCATGAGATCAATAATCCGCTGGGGTATGTCAAAAGCAACATTGAAACGCTGAACAGCTTTTTGGAGAATATGTTTGCTTTGATCCAGTTATACCGGGATTTTGTGAAGTCTATAAACAACAGCGGAATAATAAACGAACACGGTGCCGGAAAGATCGCTGAATCTGAGAAGAATTATAAGATCGATTATATCATGTCGGAAATCGAACCTCTTTTCATTGATCTGAAGGAAGGTATTGCCCGAATCTCGAAGATCGTTTCTACGCTTACGAGTTTTGCGCATTCGGAGTTGGATGGAGATCATGTGCCCAACAGTATCGGCAGTATTATTAATGAGTCTTTAATGATTGTCCGAAATGAATATAAATATTCGATCGACGTTCATACCCATTTGTGTGAGGATGACGAAATCCGGTGCAACAAAGGCCAGATGGAGCAGGTGCTGATCAATATACTGATGAACGCCATACATGCGATCAATTCCCAAAACCATGGGGATAAGGGGAATATCCATATATATACAGAGCGGCTGGATTGTGTTTTCCGTATCCGAATCAGTGACGACGGACCGGGAATTCCCGAGAATTTGATCAATCGGATATTCGTCCCATTTTTCACGACAAAAGACGTTGGACAGGGTACCGGACTGGGGCTCAGTATTTCGTATGATATTGTCGTCAACAAGCATGGCGGGCGGATTAAAGTATCTAATCGCGAGCCGTCGGGTGCAATATTCGAAATTGAGCTGCCGGTAGGGAATTTGGGAGAAGAAGAGCTTGAACCGGGAGACAGGCAATGAAGAGACTTCTGTTTGTTGACGATGCGCCCGAGGTGCTGAGCGCGATCAGACGCAGTTTCTATGATGCGGAGTACGAAGTTTTAACCGCGGACAGCGGCATGAGCGCACTGAGTATTATGAAAACCACAGACATTAGTCTGGTGGTGAGTGACCTGCGCATGCCTGTTATGGATGGATACAAGCTTTTATCCCTTATAAAGAAGGAGTACCCGCATGTCATCAGAATCATACTGAGCGGTTATGCAGATGAAAAGCTCGTTTTGAAGGCGCTGCAAAAGAACATTGCCAAGGTCTATCTTTTTAAGCCATGGGAAAATGACGTACTGCATAAGCTTGTGGTTCAGCTTTTTGACACGGAAGATTTGCTGCGCAACAGTAACGTTTTGTCCTTGATCAACAATGTCGATGATCTGCCGACAGTCAAGCACAGCTACAGAACTATACTGTCCCTGATTGATCAGGATGCGGAGCTGCCGGAAATCATCAATAGCATTGAGAAAGATCAGTCCATAGCAAGTAAAATACTGCACATTGCCAATTCCGCCTTTTACGGTCTTCGCACCGGATCGGTTGCGCAGGCAGTACGGTATCTGGGTCTCAATACCATGAGAGGGCTTGTGCTTACAACGCCGCTTGTGGATGTTTTGGGCTCGGGACATGGGGACAGCTTTACGCAAAAGCAGCTCGAAATAGCCATGAGGACCAACAGGTTCCTGAGCCTGATCTATGAACGGCATTTGCACAAAAAGATGGATGAAATGTCTAACCTAGCCGGCTTGCTGCACAATGTGGGGAGAACACTGCTTTATGCCACACAGAGAAAGAAATACAGCAACATGCTCACAAAGGCATTGGATAAATCCGGGAGCATTATTGAAGCAGAGCGGGAAACATTTGGAGTATCGTATCCAAAAATTGGTGGATACCTGCTTCAATGGTGGGACATGCCTTTTTCGCTGGTAGAAGCCGCGGTATATCATAACAGCCCATTTGATGAGAGAATAGTCAACCAGGAATTAGTTATGACGGTACACCTAGCAAAGAAATTTGCATACAACAGTATGCATGCGGATGATTATACCGAGTTTTTTCCGCAAGTATTCAGCGAGTTGAATATTGACATGGCAGATCTTGATCACGACATATTTTTGGAGCAGGAGAAATGGCAAAGAGCATAGCGGATGAAGCAGTACTTTTTGTAGACGATGAAGAAAGCATATTGAACGCATTAAAACGGGAGCTGGCAGATGAGGAGTACCGCTGTCTTTTTGCGCAGTCCGGAAGCCGGGCGCTTGGCATCATACAGCAGGAAAAAATCAGCGTCATCGTGAGTGACATTAAAATGCCTGAGATGGACGGCCTCAGATTACTGAATGCGGTTAAGGATGAATACCCCTCAATCGTTCGAGTTGTGCTCTCAGGCTATACGCAGATTACTGAGCTTTTGGTCACGATCAATCAGGCGGAAGTTTTCAAATTCATCACTAAGCCATGGGGGAGCGAACTGAAATCCGTTATCAATGAAGCACTTGCTTATCATGAGCTTCTGGCTGACAGGAAAGAGATTGAGAATCTGCGCCGGTCTGATGCATCGGCAGGTATTACGCCTCAATCAAGTTATTCGCGTGACGTTTTCGCCGCTATGGCAATTAAGGCGTTTGATATGGCGTCAGAAGCGCTGATTTCACCAGACACCCAGAACATTTCAAACCAGCTGACAATGGCATCATCCCTGCTTCAAACCATATCCAAACTGGATTTTGATGAATGCAACAGTTACACTGTAAGATATTTGTACGACAATTTGAAGAGCACGTTGAATAAGGGAAACGTGAAAAAGGCCGAGGTTGATTCAGATGCATTTTCTAAAACCATCATTGTCCGTCATAAGATTCTCAGCGGTTTTATTTCGGCTGTGGTGGAGAATCTGACAGAATACCCGCACGATTATACTGTAAAGATAAAACCCAGAACGACACCAGGCAAACATGAGGTGACGATATCGGTGTCAGTATCTGACAGCCGATATGTACCGGTTGACGGTTACAAAGGCCAGCGTACCTATGTGAATATGCTCAATGCGTTTGCTTCTGAAGTCTTTATGCTGCTTGGAGGGGAATTTCTGGCACTGATCGCCAATGGCTCCATTATACTGAAGCTGGCCATTCCGGATTACGCACAATAAACCCCCCTTTTTCGCAGGCTTAATTGAATAGTCTGATTGCTGCTGATGCAAAATAACGGTGTCATTAAATGCAAAGGAGCAAAGGGCATGAAAATACGGAGGAATAAGCCAAATCCGGACAACAGAAAGGACAATGTTGAGCGGATACAAAAGAATATCAACAGAACGATACATAATATGGAGGCTGCCGATGAGATGATCGCCAAAACGCCCGACGCCAAAATGAAGAAGACGCTTGAGGGTAAAAATGAGAGAAGGCGGCAGGCGCTGGACGGTATGCGCAGCGAGATCAAGGACGAGGCCCGCGCGCGCAATAAGCCTGAATAGAAATGCTCGTCAGGCCGGTTCAGCAATTGAGCCGGTTTTTTTGTTTCTGCTGAATGTGTTTGAACGCGTGCTACCTGACCATAACAAAACATCGATCGAAGTCATATGATAAACAGTAATAAGGAGGTCATCATTTGATGGAGAGAAAGAATAAATTTTTACAGGATTCGCTTGAACTGAATCTGTTCTATCTGCGGATCATGAAAGAGCATGCATTGTTCATGCAGCTCGGTTTTACACCAAAGAACAAGCAGCTGGCCACGGAAGCGGACGGATTGAAAAAACGGCTGACAGCGTTGCTTAGCCAGACCGCAAAGCTCTCTAAGGGATACATATCGGATATGGTGATGTCATCGGGTGAGCTCGTCACACAGTATACTGAAGAAGCAGAGCGTCAGACCCAGTCTTTCACCGGCGTTCCGGTGAGCACGGCGGTCACGCTGGAGGAATACAGCCTTGGGGGCGGTGCAGCCCCGCCCGCCAGCATGAAACCCAAAGTTGAGCAAATCAACAGGGATGCGCTGGCACTGACTCAGGAGCTGCTGCGGTTTAAACAAAGGATACTTGGAGATGTTCTGGCCTGTCGCATATTCACGACAAACTATCCGCTTCAAATCGATCACATTATCCGGGAGGCTCAGGACTATATACAGTTACTGCAGCTGCTGATGGCGGGCGATCTCGATATGACACCTGAAGAATTTGCAGGCTTGCAAGCGTTCTGGAACAACAATATGGGAGAGCATGCGGAATTTATTGCCGGAATGCTGGATCCCACGGAAAAAGTGCTCCAATTGGAAGCATCAGATTTCGCGAGTGAATTTGATACGCTCCAGCAGCAGGCGGAATCTGCGGAAAGTATGCTGCAGATGCTGCCGGAAGTCACTGCGTTAAGCGCTGCAGCGACGGAAAGCATGCGTGAATTCAAAGCCCAGGGAACAAAAGGAATACTCTCATGCTCGGTGCGCTCGGTTATTATTCCGCTGCTGAGCGATCATGTGCTCAGAGAAGCCAACTACTATCTGAGAATACTGAAACAGAATATGTGACACGAATACGGAAAGCCCCGCGTCAGAACTTCTGAAGGCGGGGCTGTTTTATATATCACATGTAATATCTATACAAAAATTTCTGTAGTAACAGTGGTGCAAAACAGACAATTATGTTAAAATCAGACGGTGTTGAATTGGCTAGATTCGAGTGAGGACAAGCCTGAATACAACAAGGATGATAAACTGAACTGAGAAAAAACATGAGGTGTTTCAGAATATATGAATAAACGGCTAATGATCGTTGTCTGTCTGATACTTTGTCTGCTTCTGAGCTTCGGATGCGCTCATGATGCTGCTGCGCCTGCTTTGACGCCGTCGGCTCCCACCGCGGCCCCCACGCCGCAACCGACGCCTGAACCCACACCGGTGCCGACACCCGAACCGACGCCGACGCCGGAGCCTACGCCCGAACCGACGCCGCAGGACCCCATTGAGCAACGGATTGCCGCCATGTCCGACCGGGAGCTGATCGGCCAGATGGTAATGATCGGCTTTTCCGGCCAGAAGGATATGGATGAAAAGAGTATCTCTCTAATGGAGCAGTACAGCGTAGGTAATGTGATACTGTTCGGATGGAATACGCGCACGTTCTCGCAGACGAAAGAGCTGACCGATAAGATCAAAAGCCATAATGCAACCGATATCCCGCTGACCATCGGCATTGATATAGAGGGCGGCAGCGTCACCCGCTTTAAAGGGCAGTGGAAGCCCTTCATCAGTTCGGCGAAAAAGCTGGGGGAGGCGAACGATAAGGAGCGCGTGTTCGAGCAATATAAGCGCATCGGTGAGCAGCTTAAGGAGATCGGCGTTAATATCGACCTTGCGCCGGTGATGGATATCGCACCGCATCCGTCCTCAACATTTCTGGGTAACCGCATGTTCGGCAGCGATGCGGATAAGGTGGCCGCGCTGATCCGCGAAGCTGTCAAGGGGCTGCACGCCGGCGGCATCGCGGCAATGGGCAAGCATTTCCCGGGTCATGGCGACACATCCTCGGACTCGCACCACACGCTGCCGGTGTTAAAAGCCACACTTGAGGAAATGGAAGGCTATGAGCTGGTGCCATTCCAGGCTGCCATCGACGAAGGGCTGGACGCCATGCTCATTGCGCATCTCTCATATCCCAACGTAGATGCGGACTTTATCACCTCCATATCCCCGACGGTGGTCACCAGCCTGCTGCGGGAGAAAATGGGCTTTGACGGCGTCGTCTATTCCGACGACTTGCGTATGAAAGGAATCCGCGACCGCTATTCCGTGGGTGAAGGTGCTGTGCTGCATATACTGGCGGGCGGCGACGTGGTGCTGATCGGCATGCATTACAGCCTGCAGTCCGAGGTGCTGGAAACACTGTATCAGGCGGTGCAGGACGGGCGCTTGACGCGCGAGCGGCTGGAGGAGAGCGTGCGCCGGATTTTTAAAATGAAGCAGACATACAACGACTGGCTTAAGACAGAGTAACAACTCTATCCGATGCGTAATAGCTTCTGTTAAAAGCTGGAATTACCGTCAATTAAGTCTTTCGTGACTCCCTCGGACGATGAGATTTTTGATACTCAGAGCATCTGTTAAGCAGGTGCTTTTTTTATTGCTGTCTTGAGTGGATGTTGCCGGCATGAACCAAAGCTTGGCGCAGTCATAAGATATAGTATTCAGTTCTATAAGGAGGGGGAACCATGCCGAACAACCGTGCGGGAGCCAGAAGGGTTACGCTGCTGGACGATCTGCGGCTGCACAACAGCTACGAGAAGACGAGGGATCTGTTTCACAGGCTATGCGAACAGGACGCTGTGAAGGCCGTCAATCTGATCAACGATGAGGAGCTGTCGTATCCATCGCTTTACATATTGCAGCCGGAAATCAGCAAGCATTCTTTGGATAATACGCTGAGCCCTAAAAACAGGCTGGCGCTGGATATTGGCAAAAAGCTCATTGCGCACCGTCACCCGGACGAGGCCAGCGAGTCGGTGCATGAGGTGCTCCGGTGGATGCTGCAGTCCGGGAGCGGCGCGACGGGGTTGGGGGAGGAATACGACACCATTATGGATCTCGCGGCGCTGCTGCTGATCAAGGCTTATCATGATAATGATATACTTCAGCTGGTGGAGGACATGATATTCAGCCGGCACCGCAAAGGGCTCAACACGTACGACGCGGAATGGGCGCTTTTTGAGAGCGGTGACACGGAGTGCATCGCGATGGTCGCCAGACGGCTGCTGTCTGAGGACGTGAGGGACGTATCGATGGCACGCAGGATGCTGGGCTTCATCCCCTGCTTTTCAGAGCATGAAGATGCAAGGCGTCAGTACCAGTGTGTGACGCAGTGGCTGAACCGCAACCGGCGCTTTATAAGGTATACGGGCGAGAGCAACCAAAAATGCAGCGGTCCTCAGCCGTTTCGCGTGACGCTGGAGGAAAAGTATATGCAGCAAACGCTGGGCGGGGACGATTGGAACCGCCTTCAAACCGGCGGTCAGGAAGCAGTCGCCGTGTTCAAACAGCTGGGCGAGACGGACAGGGAACTGCTCAGTGAGTATTCCCATCATCTGCGCAGCACAGGAATGCAGCAATGGCGCAGATGGATGAACTCTCCCGTCACTGAACAGCTCGACGCCGCCAGACGCTGGCAAGGAGCAAGACTGACATGATTGTGATCGATTATCAGCCGGTGAGCACGACGCCGGAATTTACCCGCTTCGTGCCGGATACGCTGCAAAGGGACATACTGAAAATGTTAATGGACAGCAGCTATACATACCGCTACGCGAGCCTTGACCATCTGGCCGCCGAGCTGAAGATTCGCGCCAGCACCGTAACGGCCGCGCGCGATCTGGCGCACAGCGGCATCAAGTTCAAGGTGTTCCGGGACTCGATGGCAAACCCCGACTACTGGCGGCGCACGCCTGAGGGCGGCTTTGAGCTGCGGGGAGACGTTAAGCCCTCCGACGCGATACAGGACATATATTTGCATGGCTCGAAATACGGCACCGAGTGCGCCACAGCAATGATCATCGTGCTATACAAGGCGATGCTGGATGTGATGCCGGCGGACACGTTCAACAAGCTGTATTCGGATATCTATCTGATGAACTGGAAGCATGTGGACCGCGATCTGGCAATCATGATGCGGGATGAAGCGGCGGATCTGCTGCCAGGCGACGCGCGCTATTTCATGAACCCGGATGTGGATCCGGTGACGCCCGAGTGGCAGGGGGAAAACGTCTATTATCTGGGCGGCGGGCGGTATTACGGACACGGCATCGGCATCGAGACCGCAGACGGCATCATGCGCAGCCTTAACGCACACAGAAAGCCAAATGCCACACGCAAGGCCTATCTCGACGACTCGGTCAAGCGTCAGGATTACCTGTACCTGTCGAAATTCCTCAAAAGCCCGGAGTTGGCGGGCGCGGCATCGGCTGCCGGTCAGTAGAAGCGCTTGGGAAACAGCGTCACCGACAGGCAGACGACAGCCCCTATGACCAGAAAGGCCAGGCAGCTCAGCATATAGGCAACGAAGATAAGCAGCTGTTTCATAATATCTCCTCAGTCATATATACGCTTGGGAACGGGGCAAGTGTACCATATGGCTGTTTTGTTTGCGGATAATTGAATGCGTCCTGCGAAATTGCCCGAGACATGCCAAATATGCTGTTGTTGGACAGGCCGATACCTCTTATAATAAGCATAGATGACCAATAGGGGAGGAAGAGCCATGAGGATCGGCATGGGCAGCGACCACACGGGGTTTGAGATGAAGCGGGAGCTGAAAGCGTATCTGGAGAACAAGGGCCACTCGGTGACCGATTACGGTACACACACCGTAGAGCGCTGTAACTCGCAGGTGTACGGCGAGGCGGTGGCCAACGCCATCGTGCGGGGCGACGAGGACTGCGGCATACTGATCTGCGGCACGGGCGTGGGCATATCGCTCGCGGCCAATAAGGTGAGGGGCATCCGTGCGGCGGTCTGCAGCGAGCCGTATACCGCCAAGCACACCAAGCAGCACAACAACGCGAACATCATCGCCTTCGGCGCGCGCGTGGTGGGGACGGAGCTGGCGAAGATGATCGTGGACGCGTGGCTGGACGCAGAGTTCCTCGGCGGGCGCTACCAGCAGCGCGTGGACATGATCACGGCGATAGAGGACAGGCAGTACGGCGGGAAGGGTTGAATTGTAGTTCCAAAATCGATTGAGAGAAAAGAATTTTTTCGCCATACTATTGACACAGTATGCTTATCGAGATACTTTATTATTAATAATTCAATATCAATAAGGATTTTATTATATTATGAATAGGCGCAGCACCATTCAGCGATCTTTAGTTCTTGACGCCGTAAAAGAGTTGCGATGTCATGCCACCGCTGACGAGGTCTACGATACGATCGTGAAGAAACACCCCGATATCAGCAGAGGGACGGTATATCGTAACCTGAATCTGTTATCCGATAGCGGCGAAATCCGCAAAATTGAAATGGCAAACAGAGCCGTCCGCTACGACCATTTATGCTGCGAGCATTACCACGCAAGATGCATAAAGTGCGGCCAAATATTTGATATGGAAATGGAGTTTATAGCGGATTTGGATAAGAACATTACGGATACCCACGGGTTTAAGATTACCGGTCATGATGTTATTTTCAAGGGTATCTGCCTGGAATGTAATACGTGATTTATTAGCTTGTTCGACTCAGCGGCTATAATATCATGGATACAAAGCATATTGGCAGACTAAAATACGTGCGCATGCGGGAGCATAAAACACACCCGTAAATATAAATATAAGGAGAATGACTATGAGAAGTTTCACTACATTAGACTTGCAATACGCACACAGGTTCTATGGATTCAAAGGCGAAGCGCAGTATTTGCATGGACACACTGGCATACTGACGCTGGAAGTTGAAGGGACTGTCAACATGGGCGTCAATATGGTGTTCCCGTGTAATGAGATCAAGAAGACCGCCTGGGAAGTTCTGCAGAACTTTGACCATGCGCTGGTTTTAAGGGAAGACGATCCTCTGCTTCCCGCGATTCTTGGTGTTTACGAAGCGCAAGGCATTAAAGACGGCGCACCATCCAATAAGCAAAAAGGGCCTGCTTTTAAGACGGAACTTGCGACAGCATATCCGGAATGTCGGTTGGTTGTGACGAAAGAGACCATGACCGTTGAAGGCATGATCAAGATCGTCTACGATCTGCTGAAAGATAAGCTCAATATTGTTAAGATCACGTTTACAAGTGGAGTAAACGGCGCGACAGAAGAATACGAGCCCCACAAGGCTATGGACCGTTGCCCGCTTTGCGGCATTGCGTTAAACGAAAATGGCGTGTGCCCAAAGTGCGGATATAAGAAATAGGCTTATTGGATATTTGAACTCCAATTCTATGAACTTAATTGAAACGAGTCAGGCGCTATATATATGACATAGAGCGCCTGACTCGTCTTCGCCGTTATTCATTAACATTCACCGTCGCGCCAGATTTGAATTCCACGGTGAACTTGTCCTCGTAAACGATGCCTTGTTTAATCAGCCGCCTCACAAGCCAGCGTCTTGTTTCAAAGAAAATCCTTGATAATACCATAAAGCAAATCCTTACTTTCCATAAGCCGCTTACAGCATCTCCTTATCCACGATGCCCAGCACCTCATCCAGCTTGGCCAGTTCCTCCTCGATTTGCTCTTCCGTGATGATCAGCGGCGGCGCAACGATGATCATGTTCTCGTGCGTGTATGTCATAAATTTACGCGCTTTCAGCAGCCCCAGTATCTTGCCCATCAGCCCTTGAGGGTCCTTACCGTACGGCACAAGCG
>JAEZHF010000088.1 GCA_023416745.1 Bacillota bacterium | reverse complement strand
AGAATAAGGCACTCCAGCGACAATATATCAGCCTGCTTTTGCTGAGAGAAACTGGACGGGCCGCCGAGGCACACCTCGAGCAACTGCAAAGCGTATATATACTTTCCATCGCCTATCAGTTCCATAGCTTTGTCAAGAAGAAGTGAATACTTGTCCGTAACGGAAACAGACTGTATGGGAGTGCTGATTTCATTCGGCTGGTCGGGCGCCTTCTGCGCAGAGCTGGAATCATCTACGCATTCTTCCCTCTGCATATCAGCCGCAACTTCTGGTGCATGGTCTGGCAACTCTGCATAGGCAGATTCGGGTTCCTGAACGGGTATTTCCACGGAATCAACAGTATCTGCATCCCTCGGTACAGCAGCCGCTTCAGGCTCCTGAGCAGGTATTACCATGGCATCAACAGTCTCATCGTCCCTCGGGATATCGGCAGCTTCGGGATTGAGAGCTGATGATATTTCTAAGAAATCAGCAGTTTCATCGTCTGTCATAGCGTCAGCTTCAGGCTCCTGAAACGGTATTTCCACGGAATCAACAGTATCATCGTCCCCCATGATCGCGGCAGCTTCAAGTTCCTGGGCTGGTATTTCCATGGCATCAATAGCGCCTGTGCCCGTCAGGACGGAAGCGGCATCTGACTCCCGAACCGATATTTCCATGACATCAGCAGTATCATCGTCCCCCGTGATCGCGGCAGCCTCGAGTTCCTGAGCCGGTATTTCCACGGAATCAACAGTTTTATCGTCCGTTGGAATAGCGGCAGCTTCAAGTTCCTGAGCCGGTATCAAAGAATCAACAGATTCCTCGTCTGTCAGAGCAGCGGCGGCTTCGGGCTCAGGGACCGGCTGCTCCTCGATATGAGCAGCTTCCTGACACACTGGGATATCTGCTATGGCGCGTGGTATCGGAACAGAAAGCGCCTCAGCCATAATTGCTGTTTCCTCGTCGGCTTGTACAGCGGCGGTTTCGGGCAGTCTAGCTTTTAATTCTACACCGGAAACAGCTGTTGGGGTAAATGCTGCCCGGGCAGGCTCGATTTTATCGGCTGTAAAAGTGTTGTTGGTCCGCATTGTACTGACACTGGTGGACGCCGGCGCTTTGGAGGCTGTCAGTTCAGCAGTTTTGACGGACTGAATCACCGATTTATTGATACGGGTAACCTCAACATTTTGGATTGTCTTCGTTTTAACTTTGCCGATCCTGCCAGTATATGAAGACCGGTTATGGGTTGGCTGCTTCGACATCTGCCTTCTGGAATCGGCATCGGGCTGAGTAATAGGTTCTTGCTGCGGTACTACTGTGTTGACAATCAAACGAAGGGCAACGTATATGACAATGAAGAATACAGTTGCAATCATGAGAGTGGTTATCAGTGAGCGGAAACTGTCAAAATAAAACGGATAATACAACACAAAACAGGCAAAAGCCCCAGTGAACAGTATGACTATAGAACCAATAATAGTATAAACGAGGTTCTTCTGGTTAATGAGTATATTGATGATAATCCCAGCCAGTGCACCAAAGCCCAAAATGATAACATAGAATAACAATGAGTTATGGTCCTCTCTGATATTTGTGTGAATAATCTGTAATAAGCACAAGAACCCAGTTATGCTTCAGGAAACCACAAAACCAGCCGCAAACTGTTGGAGCCTAGACTCCGGAAACATCATTTAATACGACTGATATAGTAAATACTTTCCTCTAATATATATTCATAATTATATTATACGGTAAAAATAAAGTCAACTTATGCATAGTTTTGTCGAATAATGCCGCAGCGCCAAATGAAAAAACCGCAAACCATTTACGATTCGCGGTTTGGTGGAGATAGCTGGATTCGAACCAGCGACCTCTCGCATGTGAAGCGAGCGCTCTAACCAGCTGAGCCATACCTCCAAGTCAGTGCAGAAGCTATTATAATATATTGGACAACGTTATTCAACCACTTTTTTTATTTTCGCTTAGGTGTTTTTGTTTTTCAGCGCATGCGCTGGATTAAACCGGCAGCGTTTTATGTCTATATGAAAAGCACAACGGAAAACGGCTGGTGGCGATAGCTTTGGAACTTGTTTGAACGCCTGTGACCCACCCAGCAGGGGACACGATCAAACCCATATATTTTCCGGGAAAAAATTCAAAAGTAATATTGACTTAGAGTTAGCGCTAAGGTTTATTATTCAGAGTAACAGAGCCCAGTCGGTGCTTGTCTGCATGATTTGCGCTATCTGGCTTTGGAAGGCGGGCGGCGTTTTACGTCTGTACCAGCCCAATATTATTTGGAGGATGAAGCGATGAGAACTATCAAGCTGGGGAAATCGAATCTGGATGTGCCGGTAATTGCTGTTGGCTGCATGCGCCTGAACCGGCTGGATAAATCCGAAGCGGAACACTTTATACAGGCGGCGCTGGACGAAGGCGCAAACTTCTTTGACCATGCGGACGTATATGGCGATGGGGCATGTGAGGAGATATTCGCGGATGCAATTCATATGAACGCTGCTGTCCGAGAGAAGGTGATACTGCAGTCCAAGTGCGGCATCAGAAGGAACATCGGGCACGATTTTTCCAAAAAGCACATACTGGAGTCGGCTGATGGCATATTAAAGCGCCTGAAGACAGAGTATCTCGACATACTGCTGCTGCACAGAGCCGACGCTCTAGTGGAGCCGGAAGAGGTAGCCGAAGCCTTCGATATACTGCAGTCATCCGGCAAAGTGCGCAATTTTGGTGTTTCTAACCTTAACCCCATGCAGATACAGCTGCTGCAAAAGTTTGTCAAGCAGCCGTTTCTGGCCAACCAGTTGCAGCTCAGCATCACCAATGCGACGATGATCTCACAGGGTCTTCATGTCAACATGCTGGACGAACGTGCGGTGAACCGTGACGGCAGCATATTGGATTTCTGCCGTTTGAATGATATTACGATTCAGCCCTGGTCGCCCTTACAGTACGGCTTCTTTGAAGGCGTGTTTCTGGATAACGATAAATTCCCCGGGCTGAACGCCAAGATCAATGAAATAGCCGCTAAGTATAATGTGAGCAACACCACCATGGCGATTGCATGGCTGCTGCGCCATCCGGCGAAGATGCAGCCGGTAACGGGGACGATGAATGTGCAGCGCATCAGGGACTGCGCCAAGGCGGCGGAGATCATGATTACCCGCGAGGAGTGGTACGAAATCTATCTGGCTGCCGGAAACATACTTCCGTAAACAGATTGCCCCAAAGCTCCGATATCTCCCAACCAAAAACCACGCCGTTAAGACGTGGTTTTTGGTTGCTTTCAGTACATTATATTATGAAGATAACTGCTTTGGGAAAGTTGTTATAGAACTACTATTTAGAATTATGCCGCCTTACTGGTAATAAAAAAGCCTTGAATCATGATGATTCAAGGCTTTGGTGGAGAATATGGGATTCGAACCCATGACCTCCTGACTGCCAGTCAGGCACTCTAGCCAACTGAGCTAATCCCCCGAGTTTTGTGCGGCATTAAACATTTTAATATCTAAACGTATCGCTGTCAACCAGAAAATAATAACGATCAAGTAACTGTATAAAAATAAAGATTAATCATAACGGCTGGGTATTATTTTTTAAACAGGCGTACAAATTTTTTAATAAAGTAGGCGCTAAAATACAGGCATGCAAATACAGCTGTAACAGTGACGGCGCACAGCAGAATTCTTATGAGAAGCATATCAAAGGTGGTGAGGCTTGCTATGGGTATCACAGTTTCAGACGGAATATAATCGGTTATCACCTGATCGAACATGACCTTTCACCACATCCCTAATAACTATTTATACCATGTAAATAATAATTTAACATAGGTGTAATATGGATGCAAGAAAGGTTTTTGTAACGATGACCGATACTTATAAAAATATTACACAGAGTATGACAATATTGTTCTCGCCAGCGCAGACTGTTGACCACGCAAAGGACGTATGATATCCTTTTACCAATTGAATAAGCCAGCATTCTGGTGCCGATAAGGATAATAGGGAAAACGGTGCAATGCCGTTGCAGCCCCCGCTACCGTATGGCAGACCGATAAGACATAAGTGCCACTGAGGAAACTTGGGAAGGCGTCTTAAAGGAATGAAGCCGAGCCGGTAAACCTGCCTGAATGTTTTGTCGCGAATTCTTCGGAGGGAAGATGCAGACGGCCGCATAACAAGCGGTATAGCCCTGAGCATCCCAAGCCTCAGGGCTTTTTTGGTGGATAACATTCCTGTTGTTTTCCCTTCGTGGGACATATTAAACCATGGAGGAAGAGAGTATGAAAAAACTGTTGCTGATTTTACTGGCTGTATTGATGGCGGCTGCGATGCTAATAAGCTGCGCGCCCAAGGCAAGTGAGCAAGCGCCGACCCAGGCACCTGCTGCCACGCCGGTCCCTAAAGACCTAATGGAAGAAGACACCGATGCGATGGGCAGCGAGGTGGAGGCCGTGGATACCGCGGATATACGCATCATCTCCACCGCACCGAGCGCAACGGAGATACTGTTCGCGTTGGGGCTGGGAGATAAAATCGTTGGTATCGACATCAGCTCCACATACCCACCCGAGACGGCGGACATCGAGGTGGTGGGTGACTTCAATGGCTTCGACGTTGAGAAGGTGATTTCGCTGGAGCCCACGGTGGTGTTTGCCGGCAACGGACTGCAGAATGAGGATATCGCGAAGCTCAAGGAAGCGGGCATTAACGTGGTGGCAAGCGAGGCCACGTATTACGACGATATCACCAACAGCATCACGCTGATCGGCAAAACGGTGGGTAAGGAAGCTGAAGCGGCAGCGCTGATCGAGCAGATCGCACAGGTGGAAGCAGCCGTGAAGGAGAAGGCCGCTACGCTGGCGGACAAGCCGTCCGTTTACTACGTGATGGGCATCGGCGAGTATGGCAACTGGACGTCCGGCAAAGGCAGCTTCATCAACACCATGATTGAGATGGCGGGCGGCGTCTGCGTGACGGCGAGTACCGATAAGGAGTGGCTGGAGTACCCGGTGGAGCAGCTGGTCACAGACGATCCGGACATACTCATTGTGTCGAACTGGGTGGCGGAGACTGATCTCGTCGCGGCGGTGGGCTATGCCGACCTGACCGCGGTCAAGAATAAGCACTACTATTTCATCAATCCGGAGCTCAGCGAACGGCCCGGCCCGCGCGTCGGCGAGGCGCTGCAGGCAATACAGGCCGACATTGAGCAGTATCTGGCGGAGAAATAATGAATAAAACGCGTTTGCAGAAGTTGAATATCACGATCGCAGTGCTGCTGCCGCTGGGTATCGCCGCTTTTGTTTCGGCGTTCCTGTTTGGCAGTTCGGGGGTGAGCCTGGGTGATTTGCTGAATGTGATCAGCGGAACGGCCAAGGAGAGCACGCAGATCATATTCTTCAGCATCCGGCTGCCGCGAGCGATACTGGCCTTCGTGTCAGGCGGCTCGCTGGCCATTGCAGGCGCGTGTTTGCAAGGCATGTTCAAGAATCCAATGGCGGACTCATATGTGATTGGTGTCAGCGCGGGCGCGGCTTTCGGGGCCACGGTCGCGCTGGCGTTTTCCGCATCGCTGGCGTTTCTGGGGTTCGGCGCGGTGAGTCTGTTCGCTTTTCTGGGAGCGTTGCTGGCCGTTCTGGCGGTTTACCGCCTTGCAGCGACGCATGGCAAGGTGTCCACGTTTTCGCTGCTGCTATCGGGTATTGCGGTTAGTACATTGAGCACCGCGCTGGTGTACTGCTTCATGATACTGTTCCGCGACAAGATGGAGCATATCGTCATGTGGACGATGGGCAGCTTCTCGTCCGCGTCGTGGGACAAGGTGGCAATTGCCGTGCCCGCGATGGTGATTGCCGCCGTCCTGTGCATGTTTCACGCGAGGGACCTCAACATCATGTTGCAGGGCGACGAGGCCGCCAGGCACCTGGGCGTGGACGCAGGCCGCGTGAGGCGCAACCTGATCGTGCTGACCACTGTGGCGGCGTCGGCGGCGGTGTCGGTGTGCGGCATCGTCGGCTTCGTGGGACTTATCGTCCCGCATATACTGCGGCTGATGCTGGGGCCGGACCACCGCGTCCTGCTGCCCGTGTCGTTCTTCGGCGGCGGTATATTCCTGCTGATTGCAGATACGTTGTCGCGGCTGGTGTTGTCCAATCAGGAGATACCTGTGGGCGTGATCACCGCGATCATCGGCGTTCCTTTCTTCCTGTTTTTACTGCGCCGGGGAAGGCGGGTGCAAAAATGAGCGATATTTCCGTCCGTAACGTGACGTATTCATACGCGCCGCCGCGGTATGCGCTGCAGGGCGTGAGCTTCGATATCCCCGCGGGGCGGTTCTGCGGCATCATCGGGCCCAACGGCTCGGGCAAGACCACGCTGCTGAAGTGCATCTCAGGCTACATAAAGCCGGACGAGGGCCGTGTTCTAATCGGCGGACAGGACGTGACGAAGATGTCCGCGCGTGAGACAGCGCGGCGCATGGCGCTGGTGCAGCAGCATTCGGCGCTGGAATACGAGTTTACCGTGGGCGATATCGTGCTGACGGGGCGCAACCCGCACATGCGCCGCTGGCACAGCGAGACCAAAGAGGACTATGCGATGGCGGCAAAGGCACTGGAGGAAGCGGGCATCGCACATCTGAAGGATCGGCTGGTGACGGAACTGTCGGGCGGAGAATGGCAGATGATGATACTGGCGCGTGCTCTCACGCAGCAGGCGGACATCATGCTGCTGGACGAGCCGGTGACGGGCCTCGACATCCGGCATCAGGTGCACATCATGGGTACGGTGAAGCGGCTGGCCGCGGAGCGCGGCATATCCGTGGTGTGCGTGCTGCACGACCTGAACCTCGCGCTGTCCTACTGCGACCAGATCGTGCTGATGAAGGACGGGGCACTTTTTGCAGATGGAGAGCCAAAAGACGTACTGACGCGTGATACGCTGGAGACGGTGTACGGCACGAAGATTCACGTGCTGTCCGAAGGCGGGCAGACGTTTATATTGCCCGTAATGGGCGGTTAGCAAGCGGTTAAAACCGTCTTTACTTTATTGAACAGCTTCTTCAATTATGATATACTGTCCGGTATATGAGTTTGAAGGAGTTTTTTTGTTTATGAGAATGACACAGATGCTTTTCTCGACGCAGAGAGAAGTGCCCTCGGAAGCCGAAGCGGAAAGCCATGTATTGCTGTTAAAAGCGGGGATGATCCGCCGTCTGGCGGCGGGTGTGTACGCGCTGATGCCGCTGGGGTTTCGGGTTTTTAAGAAGATAGAGAACATCATCCGCGAGGAGATGGATGCGGCGGGCGCGCAGGAGCTCATCATGTCCGCGTTTCTGCCCGCGGAATATTACCAGCAGTCGGGCCGTTGGGACGTGTTCGGGACGGAGATGATCAAGTTTCAGGACCGCAACGGGCGCGATTTTTGCTTGGGACCCACACATGAGGAGATATTTGCGCATGTGCTGAAACCTGAAATGCAGTCGTACAAGGCCATGCCGCGCACCGTATATCAGATACAGAACAAGTACCGCGACGAGCGCCGTCCGCGCTTCGGGATGATCCGCTGCCGCGAGTTCGTGATGAAGGACGCGTATTCGTTCGACGTGGACGAAGCGGGTCTGGATGAATCGTATCAGAAGATGTATGACGCATACTGCAAGGTGTTCGATCGCTGCGGGCTGGACTATGTGATCGTGCATGCGGACACCGGCGCGATGGGCGGCTCGGGCTCACAGGAATATATGATCAAGTCGGACATCGGTGACGATACCATCGTTTCCTGCCCGAAGTGCGGCTACGCGGCCAACGCTGAGCTGGCAGCCTGCCCCGACCCGGCTGAGGGAACGGAGGAGTTTATGGCAGTCGAGAAGGTGCATACCCCCAACGTGGGCACCATCGCCGAACTGGTGGGCTTCTTCGGGCTGACAGCGGACAAGTTTGCCAAGACGCTGCTGTACCTTGCGGACGGAGAGATCATCGCCGCGATGGTGCGGGGTGACCGGGAACTCAACGAAACCAAGCTGAAAAACTATCTGAAGTGCAAGAACCTCGACCTCGCGAGCGCGTCCGATGTTCACGAGGCAACTGGTGCCGAGGTCGGCTTTGCGGGCCCCGTCGGCCTCAAGGTAAAGCGTGTCATCGCGGATAAGGAAGTACTGCAAATGCGCAACTTCCTGATCGGCGCCAACGAGACGGATTACCACTTTGTCGGCATCAACTACGGCCGCGACTTCACGGCGCACGACGTAGCGGATATCCGCCTGATCGAGCACGGCGATCCGTGCCCCAAATGCGGCGCGGCGGCGGAGCTGGACAAGACCATCGAGGTGGGCCACATATTCAAGCTGGGCACCAAATACAGCATCGCGATGGACTGCATTTACCTCGACCAGAACGCGCAGCAGAAGCCGTGTGTGATGGGCAGCTACGGCATCGGCCTCAACCGCACGATGCAGGCGATTATCGAACAGTCGCATGATGCCGACGGCATCATCTGGCCGGACAGCGTGGCGCCTTACAGCGCGATTGTGGTGCCGGTATCTGCTGCGAACGAAACGCAGATGGCGCTGGCGGAGGAGATTTACGCCAAGCTGAACGCAGCGGGCATCGAGACGCTGATCGATGATCGCGACGAGCGCGCGGGTGTGAAGTTCAAGGATGCAGACCTCATCGGCATACCGCACCGCATCAATGTGGGGCGGCGCGCCGTTGACGGCGTGGTGGAATACAAGCAGCGCCGAGCCGAAAAGGCGGAGGAACTGACCGCAGACGAGGCAATTGCGCGCGTTGTGGAAGCGGTCAAGAAGGCGGACGTGAAAACGTTCGGCTGATCTGTTTAATAGTATAGGAGAGTCTCAAAGCCCGGTGCATGCAAAATGGCCGGGCTTCATTTTGTGAAGTTGGGTGAATCCATCTGAAAGGCGGAATAATGATACGGAACTTTTTTTACAAGCTATTCCATTGTTTGTACAATAAATGATATAATATATAAAAATACAGGAGGACTAATAATGATGGATTATTACGGTTATTTTGCTTTCGGCTGGGTAATCTGGCTGATCGCCATTGGCGCCGCTGTGGGGTTGGCATTTATTCCGGCTACGATTGCGAGAAATAAGGGTTACAGTTACGGGGGATTCTGGGCACTCGGATTCTTCTTTTTCCTGATTGGATTGATTGTGGCGCTGTGTCTTGACCCGAAGCCGGGTTCGCCTAAGTACGTGCAGCCGACCTATTACCCGCCGCAGCCGCCGCCGGGATATCCGGGCGCCGCACCTTATGGACAGCCCGGACCCGTTCCGCCGTACGGACAGCCGAGCTACGCAACGCCGCAGGCCGCGCAACCGCAGCCGGCTCAGCCTCAGGGTGATTTCCGCTGCGCGCAGTGCGGCACCCCGTTCAAGCAGGGAGACGCTTTCTGCTCCAAATGCGGCGGTAAACTGGCTTAAGTCAAATACAGTGTGATTTCAATTAATCAATTCAAATATAAACGCCCCGTTCAAAACGATAGAACGGGGCGTCGCTGTCTAATGATGTCAGAGCACGCGGCGTCCGCACTTAAAGTTCCGCTTGCTCCATGATGAGAAAGCATCGCCGATAACAACCTGATCCTTACTGGATGACGCATGGATCATCTTGCCGCCTCCCATGTAGATCGCGACATGGCCTTTAAAACAGATGATATCACCCTTTTGCAAGTCGCTTAACTTGTCAATACGCGGATGGCTGCTTTTTGCCCAACTCGCTGACGTCATATATTTAATGCTTTTGACACCGGAATTGTTGAGGCAGTAATAAACATAACCGGAGCAGTCGAACTCGCTGGGACCTTTGCCGCCGCGTGTATATTCTTTGCCCAGCAGCGTTTTGGCAAACTCTATCAGCGTATCCGCTTTGCCCGAATCCGGGTCCTCCGTGGCGACGGGGCCGGTTTTGCTGCTGCCTCCGCTGCTGCCACCCGAACTGCCGCCGGAGCTGCCGCTGCTGCCGCCGGAACTGCTGGTCTTCGCCTTCTTTGCGTCTTCCGAGAACAGTATATCCCGTGTGTGCTCGCCGATATTGCCGTCGGCGGAGAGACCGTTGCGATTCTGGAAGCTCTTCACAGCGCTTTCTGTTTTATCGCCGAACTCACCCGTGGCGGAGCCCGAGAAGTATTTGAGCTCCTTCAAACGCTCCTGAATTTCCTTTACGTCACTGCCCTTGTCGCCCAGCTTGATGGTATACGGCATGGCGTCGTCGGAATATAGCAGTGAACTGGTGTTGGCACCCAGCAGGCCGTCTATCTGAAGAGAGTGTTTTCTCTGGAACAATTGAAGTGCGAATTTGGTTCCGCCGCCATAGAAGTCTGTCGGTTCGTCGTTATCCATGTATCCCAGCTCCATCAGACGCGTTTGAAGCTCGATCACACGCGGGTCGTGTATACCCGGCTGGAGCGGTGTATCTTCTTCCGGCGCTGTGGTAGGGACGGGTGTCGCCGAAGCATCTTCTGTGGGGGCTGGCGTGAGAACGGGCTTGTCCGTCGCCGCAACGGCGGGGGTGGCCTCTGCAGTTTGCTCAGCGGAGGCGGGTGTTTGCGTGGCGACAGCGCCGGCCAGAGCCGCATATGTTTCGCCGGAGTTGCCGATGACCGGGTGAGGCAGTGTCAGCATTAAAACAACGGCAACGGCGACAATCAAAGTGCCTGCACCTGCGACTACAGGCCAGCTTTTCCGCCAGCCCTTCCACCAGCGTAGTTTGCTTAAGCTGCCGGATGCTGCAATTGGCTCAAGGGGTGCGGCCGGTGTTTTGCGCGCTGCGACGGGGCTGATGCGCGGCGCGCGGACAGCTTGCTGCCCCAGACGCTTCGCGGACGCCGGTCTGCGGCGGAGGCTGATCACAAACCGCCGGATTTTTTTCCTCAGCTTATAAAAGGCTTTCACAACGGGCCGCAATATGCGAATCAATACTGCTTTCATGGCATCCTTTCCGGTGTGAATATCTCATTTCGTAACACAATTGAAATCTTTAACATTATTATAGTCTTAATGGCCGGATTTGCAAGCATGTAATTACTCATGTTATTCAAATTAATCATCCCCTTGCCCGATCGGTTTGCAGCGACAGGTATCGGACAAAAAAATATAGGATATGCGCAAATGCGCAGTATGGTGCAAGGACAATAGAATGATTCGCTCATTTTCGCCATATAAATATAGGACTTAGATTATCAAAAATAGATGGAGGCGGAGTCGATGGATAAGGGTAGCCTGCCAAAGCTGGAGACAGAAGGGTTTACGACATATTCGGGGGGATACGCGTACGCAGAGCAAAGAAAGGAAACGTGGCGGGACAGGGCATCGGATGTAATGCGGCGGGCCGGCGTTCCCGTTCGTGCAAAACAGCGCCGCGCGTTGTCCCAAGATGATGTGGACCCGGCATACAGAAAACTGCTTATAAAGACGGGCATTTGCGCGGGACTCGCCATTGTGCTGTTGGTGATCAGCAGCATCGATACGCCGGAGGCTCAAAATATCACGGATACGATGGATCAAGTGGTGGCTCATGAGTTCGACATCGACAAGGATATCGGGCGGCTCAAGTTTGTACAGACGCTGGATGAGTCGGAGGCGGTTTTCAGCGCGCAGCCGGGGGCGCTGGCGGTCTATCCGGCGGACGGCAGAGTTGTGACGGCGTTCGGCGAGGCCGGTTCAAAGGGCGTGCGCATTGAGGCAAAGGGTGACGTGTCGTGCATCGCCAAAGGAACGGTGATCGTGGTGGGCGAAGTGGGCAGTATGGGTTACGTTGAACTGATGCTGGATACCGGTGAGACGTTGGTGTACCACAACATCGAACCATCAGTACAGGTGGATGACATCGTGATGCCCGGCCAGGCGGTGGGCGTGGTATCGGGGAACTATCTGTATCTGGAGATGCTCAGCGGCGATGAGTATGTGGATCCGCTGGCCTATGTCCAGCGGGAAATCTCGGGAGAGCTGCAATAGCGGTTATGAGATCCGTTCGCCTGTTTGGCGGAAAGTTGAAAATCAATCTGCTGATGATCCCCGCTGTGGCGCTGCTGTTTGTGCTGGGCATGGGGGATGTGCTGTACTATTACATTCCTGCCGTGCTGGTGCACGAGTGGACTCATGTGCTGGTGTCGGTGGCGCTGGGCATGACAGTGACGGAGATGGAGCTGTTTCCCTTCGGCTGTGCAGCAAAGCTGGAGTGCTTTGCGGTGTCGCGCGTGAAGGAGATTATTGTGGCGGCGGCGGGGCCTCTGGCAAACATGGCGGTGGCCTGCGCCGTCTTTTTTGTGGATAAGTATGCGCTGCCCATCGCCGTGAAGGATCGAATCATCGCGTCTAACCTGGCGCTGGCGGCGGTAAATATGCTGCCGGCACTGCCGCTGGACGGCGGGCGTATCATGCGCGCCGTGTTTGCGTCATTCATGGGGTATAAACGCGCCACAAAATTGATGGCGGCGGGCGGTATATTCTTCGCCGTGGTGATCGTAGGGATCGGCGTGTGGGCTGCTTTTCAAGATGCTTTGAACGTGAGTTTTTTTATCATGGGGTTTTTCCTGTGCCTGGCCGCTGTCAAGGAATTGAAGAGCGCACCCTATACGTTGATTCGTGATTTTACCGGCAAAAGGCAGCAGTTGGAAAAACGCAAGACGATGCCTGTCAACCGTTTCGCTGCCATGCAGAACGAGCCGGTGAGGGGCATCATGCGCGAGTTCGAAGCGGGTAAATACAACATTGTGACGGTGCTGGATAAGAATATGGGCGTGCTGGGGGAACTCAGTGAACGTGAAATACTGGGCGGCATGATGCAAAAGGGAACACAGATTACTCTGGGCAGCCTTTACCGTCAGAAGAGCGAGGTTTAGTCTTGTTGTGCGCGGACCAAGACTGTGTTACAATCGGTGTAATTAAGGAAATAAAGGCAGATTTCATGCGCATCAATTATTTGCATCACAGCGCCGTGAGCATCGCGATGGAACAGTCGCTGCTGATATTCGACCATTACATGGACAAGCCCGGCAAGCGGATTAAAGACGGTCATGTGGGGATGGAGGATATCCGCGCGCAACAGCGTGTTTATGTGTTTGCGTCGCACAGCCACCACGACCACTATAACCGCAGCATATTTGAATGGACAAAAGCAGGCGTGTCCGTCACATACGTATTGGACGATACGGTGCCCGCGGCGGACGCGCCGGACAGCGCTGTATTTTTAAGCCGCGGCGAGACGTTTGACGACGGCTATATTCACGTACGCGAATTCGGTTCCACCGATATGGGCGGCAGCTTTTATGTGGAATGCGAGGGAATAAGCATTTTCCACGCCGGAGACCTCAACAACTGGCACTGGAAGGACGACGGCAACGAAAAATACACGCGCGTCATGGAAAAGTTCTTTGACAGAGAGCTTCGCTTCCTGCGTCACGAGGTGCAGCGTATCGACTATGCTTTTTTTCCAGTGGACAAGCGGATGGGACGCGATTATGATGAGGGAGCCGATCAGTTCATTGAGTTGATGAAGCCAAAGGTGTTCGTTCCGATTCATTTTTTGGACTTTGCGGATACGGAGAGCTATCGGGTGAAAAAACAGGGTAGCGGCACGCAGGTGCTGGCCGTTCATCATAACGGTGAACAGTTGGTATAAGATATCAGGAGGAATCAATATGTTTACGTTGAATCATGCGAATATCAATGTGACGGATATCGAGAAGAGCAAAGCGTTTTATGCCCAGGCGTTCGGGCTTTCCGAAGTGCGGCGCAAAACGGCTTCCGATGGCAGCTATGTTATCGTGTTCATGGAGGACGGCGCAACGGGCTTCGGGCTGGAGCTGACGTGGCTGCGAGACAAACAGGGTGCGTATAACTTGGGCGACAACGAGAGCCATATCGGCTTCGCGACGGATGATTTTGACGCAGCTTATGCGCATCATAAACAGATGGGCATCATTTGCTACGAGAACAAGGCGATGGGCGTTTATTTTATTGTAGATCCGGATGGCTACTGGCAGGAGGTCAAACCGGGCCGTAAATAGCACGATCTGGTACGCGGAAAGTAATATTTTAATTTGCCGGTATTTGCATAAACATGCTATAATCAACGGTGAATGTAAATTTTGAAGAAACAGGACAAAGGATGATCGATACACAAAAACTGGACCGGATACTGATGAAGGTGGGCAAGCCCGCACGCTACACCGGCGGTGAGCTTGGTGAGATAAAAAAGAAAATTGACAAGGACACGATGAGGTTTGCGTTCTGCTTTCCGGACGTGTACGAAGTTGGCATGTCCCATTTGGGGACGAGTCTGCTGTATCACCTCGCCAACACGATGGATGGTGTGTACGCGGAGCGGTGCTTTGCGCCTTGGCCGGACATGGAACAGGAACTCAAGGGCGCGGGACTGCCGCTGTATTCGCTGGAGACCAAAATGGCTTTGAGCGAATTCGATATGATGGGCTTTTCGCTGTCCTACGAGATGAGCTACACCAATGTGCTGATGATGCTGGAGCTCTCCGGCGTGCCGATGCGGGCACAGGACCGCGGGAATGAAAGTCCCGTGGTGATCGCGGGCGGGGGCTGTGCGTACAACCCGGAACCGCTGGCGGACTTCATCGATCTGTTTGTGATCGGCGAGGGCGAGGAGGTTTTGCCCGAGCTGATAGCGCTGTATAAGCAGCACCGGCAGGCAGGCTTCGAACGGCCGGCGTTTCTGCGCGCGGCCGCGGGCATCCAAGGCATTTACGTGCCGTCGCTGTACGATGTGGAATACAACGCCGACGGAACAGTGCGGCAATATATACCCGGGCACGGCGCGCCGGCTGCGGTTAAAAAGCGCATCGTGACGGACTTTGACGCGGCGTTTTACCCGACGTCGCCCATCGTGCCGTATCTCGGAGTGGTGCACGACCGTGTGACGGTGGAGGTGATGCGCGGCTGCACGCGCGGCTGCCGCTTCTGTCAGGCAGGTTTCATCTGCCGTCCGATACGCGAACGGAGCGCGGATACGCTGATCAGGCAGGCACAGGAGACCATAGTGAACACGGGCCACGAGGAAGTGTCGATGTGCTCGCTGTCCACCGGGGACTACTCCGAGGTGGGCAAGCTGGTGTGTTCGCTGTCCGACAATTTTGCGGGGAGCGGCGTATCGTTGGCTGTGCCGTCACTGCGACTGGACTCGTACGAGGGCGAGTATGCGGCGCGGCTGCGCGAGGTGCGCAACACGGGGCTGACGTTCGCGCCCGAGGCAGGTACGCAGCGTCTGCGCGACGTCATCAACAAGAACATCACGGAAACGGATATACTTTCGGCGGCGCGCGAGGCTTTTGGAACGGGTCAGAACGGCGTGAAGCTGTACTTTATGATGGGGCTGCCGTATGAGACGATGGAGGACGTGCTGGGCATCGCGGATGTGGCCGCTAAGCTCAGGGACATATATTATCAGGTGCCCAAAGAGCGGCGCAACGGCGGCTTCAAGCTGACGGTGAGCGTCGCATGCTTTGTGCCCAAGCCGCATACGCCGTTTCAGTGGGCGGCGCAGGACAGTATGGAACAGCTGGCTGAGAAGCAGCGGAAGCTGCGGGAAGCGCTGCGGCCCGTCAAGGGCGTGAAGTTCAACTGGCACGACGCGCGTACGAGTATGCTCGAAGCCGTGTTCGCGCGCGGCGATCGACGGCTCTCTGCCGTACTGAAAGCGGCGTATGATGCCGGGTGCCGGTTCGACAGCTGGATGGAGCTGTTCGATTATGAGAAGTGGCAGGCGGCATTCACACAGGCGGGCATTGAACCCGATTTCTACGCGGTACGGGAGCGCAGCTTGGATGAGATATTCCCTTGGGACGTGATCGACACAGGCGTTAGCAAGGCATACCTGTGGGATGAGAACCGGCGCGGCGAAGAGGCGGCGACCACGCCCGACTGCCGCAAGGGCTGCACCGGCTGCGGTCTTTTGGAAGCGGGGCTTTGCGTATGAGGATGGGATTGGAGTTTGCCAAGACAGGCGCAGCCCGCTATATATCCCATCTGGACTTGCAGCGCGCGTTTTCCCGAGCGATACGGCGCAGCGGACTGCCTGTAAAGCTGTCGGAGGGGTATAACCCGCACTACGTGGTGTCCTTCGCGTCGGCTCTGGCACTGGGCATGGAGAGCACGTGCGAATGCGTTGAGATGGCGCTGGCCAAGGATGTGACGGCGGAGGAGTTTCTGCTGCGCATGGCAAAGGCGCTGCCGCCCGGCCTTGAAGCCCGGCGTGCGGTGGTGCTGGCAGACGGAAGCCCAAAATTGATGGCGGCGCTGCGGACAGCCGAATACACCGCAGAGGTGGACGGAGACGCAAATGCCATCGCACAGGCGGT
This sequence comes from Bacillota bacterium, assembly GCA_023416745.1. Classification (GTDB taxonomy): domain Bacteria; phylum Bacillota; class Clostridia; order Christensenellales; family SZUA-584; genus SZUA-584. The sequence goes on along the minus strand of JAEZHF010000088.1, from coordinate 34,883 downwards.
TAATGATGTGCTGGCCGAGGTGCAGGTGCTGGCCGAAAAGACGGCCAAGGGCGTGACCAAGACGATCGACATTCGCGGCATGATCGAGGACATATGCTGGCGGGACGGGCGGTTGGTGCTGCGACTGGCGGCTGCGCCCGAGGGTTCCCTGCGGCCCGAGCTGCTGCTGGACGTGTTGGCACAGCGTGCGGGGATATTTGAATATCGTGCGGTTCGCACCGGGCTGTTCACGTATGACCGCGGCGAAGCGGTCGACTTGCTGGCGTTTTGCCGGTTCAATTGAATGACGCGGGGGTTTCAGCGTTGAAACTTTCTCCAAAGGAGCCCCGTTGAAAAATATTTGCTTTTGAGAGTTTGGAGTATTAGATGAATAAAAAGATCGTAGCGGATATCAATGCGCTCGAAGCCAGAATCGCCCTGCTGGAGGACGACAAGCTGGTGGAGATCCATGTGGAAAGGCGCGGCAAGGAACGCCTTGTGGGCAACATCTACAAGGGACGTGTGGCCAACGTGCTGCCCGGCATGCAGGCCGCGTTTGTTGATATCGGACTGGAGCGCAATGCTTTTCTGTACGCGGGCGATATATTGGCGGACACCTCCGACTTCGAGTTCGGTCAGCAGGCGGATGATATCAACCTGCGCACCAAGCGCATTGAGGAGATGGTGAAGGAAGGACAGGAGATCGTCGTTCAGGTTTTGAAGCAGCCGGGCGGACAGAAGGGCGCGCGCATCACGACGCACGTCACGCTGCCGGGTCGTATGCTGGTGCTGATGCCCACCGTGAACCATGTGGGCGTGTCCCGACGCATTGAGGACGAGCAGGAGCGGAGCCGCTTAAAGGATATCATGGAGCAGATCAAGCCGCCGGATATGGGGCTGATCGTGCGGACAGCGGCCATAGGCAAGTCGGCGGACGACTTCAACGGCGAGGTGCGTTTTTTGGAGCGGCTTTGGCGTCGGATATTGCAGCGCAGCGAGGTGCTGCGTGCGCCGCGGATGCTGCACGCTGAGGAATCGCTGGTGTTCCGCACCGTCCGCGACATGTTCACCGCGGATGTATCCGAGTTCGTTATCAACGACCAGGAGTATTACGACAAGGTGATCGCTGTGGCGAACATCATCGCGCCGTTCATCAAGGACCGTGTGCGCCTGTATCAGGGCGGTCCCAACATATTTGATGATTACGGCATTCAGGCGCGCATCGACAAGGCGCTGGACAAAAAGGTGTGGATGAAGAACGGCGCGTACATCATCATCGACGAGACGGAAGCGCTGACTGTGATCGATGTGAACACCGGAAAGTACGTAGGGGATAATAACCTGCAGCAGACGATACTCGAGGTCAACATTGAGGCGGGGAAGGAGATCGCGCGGCAACTGCGTCTGCGCGATATCAGCGGTATTATCGTCATCGACTTCATCGACATGGAGGTGGAGGCGAACAAGTATAAGGTGGTGGCGGCGCTGGAGGATGCGCTTGCCAAGGACCGCACCAAGACCAACGTACTGGGCATCACCGGTCTCGGGCTGGTGGAGATGACGCGCAAGAAGGTGCGGCGCAAGCTTTCCAGCATTGTGAAACGTACCTGCCCATACTGCGGCGGCAGCGGCCTTGTGGACAGTGAGGAGACGACCGCGATGAACCTGCGGCGGCTGGTGCTGCGGCAGCTCGCGAATTCGGACATCAAGGAATACCTGATTGAGGTGAATCCGCTGGTTGCCAAATACATCGAGAGCAAGGAAACGGAAACGCCGGTACTTCCCAAACTGGAAGGTATTAAGTTCTACATATTGTCTTCCGAATCGGTGCATCTGTCAGATTACCGCGTGGTTGAGATCACGTCGCAAAAGGAGCGCGAAAAACTGATAGGAAAAGCGCGCGTGTTTTGTTGACAGGGTTTTTATGATATGATATGATTTTGAATTGAGCCGCACGAAACTGGTTAGTGAAATTCCGGATGGCCTGAAGCTCCCGAAAAGCGAAGCTATTTGGGGCAGGAAACGGATACCACGACGGCGAGACTGGGAAGAGGAGGTAGCAGCAGTGTACGCAATTTTTGAGACAGGCGGTAAGCAGTATAAAGCGAGCAAGGGCGACATCGTTTTTGTGGAGAAACTGGATGGTGAGCCGGGCAAGCAGGTCAACTTCGATGCTTTGGTTGTGGCAGATGGCGACGATATCCAGATCGGCACACCCGTCGTGAAAGGCGCAAAGGTACGGGCGAAGATCGTCGAGCATGGTAAAGAGAAAAAAGTCGTGATTTTTAAATACAAGCCGAAGAGAAATTACCGTAAAAAGCAGGGCCATAGGCAGCCGTTCACAAAGATACGGATTACCAGCATCGGCACGGCCAAGGAAAAAGAAGCGGCGGAAGAGTAAAACGAATCCTTTATAGTGAAAGAGAGGTGCATGAAGGATGGCACATAAAAAGGGTGTGGGCAGCTCCCGAAACGGACGCGACAGCGCAAGTCAGCGCCTAGGCGTGAAGCGCAGTGACGGCCAGTTTGTGCTCGCGGGCAACATACTTGTGCGGCAGCGCGGCACCAAATTTTATCCGGGCAACAACGTGGACATCGGCAGTGACGACACGCTGTTCTCGCTGATTGACGGCAACGTCAAGTTCGAGCGTAAAGGCCGGGACAAGAAACAGGTCAGCGTTTATCCGAGCTAACAGCCAATGACAGGCTCTGCACTGCAGGGTCTGTTTTGTTTTTCAGGTTCTTTAGTGAACGGATGGAAAATTTGTTTTCGGAGATGGTATGCCTGCAGCTATTGAGAGCTGTGTCTTATAGGAAAGAAGCTGCCGGATGGAGTCTCCTTCTTGGTTTGGGTAATATATGAAGATTAAGCCGGGCATGACGGTGGTTAACAGTCCAGCAGCCATTACAACAAAGATTATTAATACAGAGGGCGGCGTAGAGCTTAGGGGTCTGTCGCATTTTTCTCTGGCCGACTGCCTCACCTGCGGACAGGCGTTCCGCTGGCAGCCGAATGGCACCGGCTTTTCCGGGGTTGCGCTGGGGCGGGCAGTATACGCCGAGCAGAAGGGCGATACGCTGCAGCTCGCTGGCATTGGCGAAGATGAAGCGTTTGCATTTATCCGCTACTTTGATCTGGAGCGGGATTATGGCGCGATCAAGAAGCTCTATGCTCATGACGAATATCTGAAGCGGGGGATGGCATACACGCCGGGGATGCGCGTGCTGCGTCAGCCGCCATTCGAGACGCTGATCAGCTTCATCATATCCGCCAACAACAATGTGAAACGCATCAGCGGCATCATCGATACAGTTTGCACGAGATATGGCGAACCACTTCCCGGCGGACGGGACTTTCCGTCGCCACAAACGCTGGCAGCGCTGACAGAGGCGGAGCTGAAAAGCTGCGGCGCAGGGTACCGTGCGCGGTACATCATTGAGGCATCGCGCATGGTGGCGGAGGGCTTCAATCTCATTGCGGTGGGTGCGCTGCCGTATGAGGAGGCGCGGCGCGAGCTGACAAAATTACAGGGTGTGGGTCAGAAGGTGGCTGACTGCGTCGCGCTGTACGGCATGGGATACACGCAGTCCTTCCCGGCCGATGTATGGATGCGCCGCGTGCTGTGCAATATGTACGGTTACCGCGGCAAAAACGACAAGGACATGCGCACGTTCGTGGATGAGCGGTTCGGCGAACACGCAGGCATCGCGCAGCAGTATCTGTTCCATTACGCGCGGAACCATCCGGAAGCGTTTCGTGCTTGCTAGAGAGATGAGGACCGCGGAGGCGCTGCCTTCGCACCACCGCTCAAGGGGATCGTCCTTTGAGTGTCCCATTGGCAAAATGAGATACTTAAGAAATGAACAAGGGTCTCCCATTCGGGAGACCCTTGACTTATGTTTGGTTCAGCTGTGATCAGCCTTCAGAGGCCAGACGCTTGTAAAACGCGTAGCGCTCATTGGCTTCCTTTTCGGCCTCTGCAAACAGCGTTTCCGCAGCCTCCGGGAACTGCTTCTGCAGCGACTTGTAGCGAATCTCACTGCGGATGAAGTCCTGATAGCTGCCGGTCGGCTCCTTGCTGTCCAGCGTGAAGGGGTTCTTGCCTTCCGCTTTGAGCGCCGGGTTGTAACGGTACAGGTGCCAGTAGCCCGACTCCACCGCGAACTTCATCTCGGCCTGCGTCTTGCCCATGTTGATGCCGTGATTTATGCACGGCGCGTAGGCGATGATCAGCGACGGGCCGTTGTAGCTCTCGGCTTCCAGCATGGCTTTCAAGAGCTGGCTGTGGTTGGCGCCCATGCACACCTGCGTCACATAGACGTAGCCATAGGTCATCGCGATTGCGCCGATGTCCTTCTTCTTGGTGCGCTTGCCGGCCGCCGCAAACTTGGCGACAGAACCGGTGGGCGTGGCCTTGCTGGCCTGACCGCCCGTGTTGGAGTACACTTCGGTATCCAGCACGAGTATGTTGACGTCCTCGCCCATCGCAATGACGTGATCCAGACCGCCGTAGCCGATGTCATAAGCCCAGCCGTCACCGCCGATGATCCAGATGGACTTCTTGATCAGCAAGTCTTCGCCCGCCAGAATAATATCAAGCAGCTCCTTCTCCTTGCCGGAGGCGCTGGCGGCGGCTGCAGGCAGCACGGCCATCAGCGCAGCAGCGCTGGCTTTGGACTTCTCGCCGTCGTTTGCCGTTTCCAGCCACGCGGCCAGCTTGTCTTTCAAGTCGCCCGAAACGATTTCCAGCGCTTCGCGGACGGTGTCCTTCAGGCTGGCACGGCGCTGCACGATACCTAAGTTCATTCCGTAGCCGAACTCGGCGTTGTCTTCAAACAGCGAGTTGGCCCACGCCGGACCACGTCCCTGCTCGTTCTTGGTGTACGGGCAAGTGGGTGTGTTGCCGCTGTATATAGAGGAGCAGCCCGTCGCATTGGCGATGATCATGCGGTCTCCGAACAACTGCGTGACCAGCTTGACGTACGGCGTTTCGCCGCAGCCCGCGCACGCGCCCGAGAACTCGAACAGCGGCTGAGCAAACTGCGAACCGATGACGTTGGTCTTGCTGATGTCCACGGCGGGACGCGGCAGCTTCTCCGCAAATTCCCAGTTGGCGTGCTGCACTTGCACTTCCTCAGCCAGCGGCGTCATGACGAGTGCCTTTTCCTTGGCCGGGCAGATATCGGCGCAGTTGCCGCAGCCCGTGCAATCCAGCGGAGAGACCTGCATGCGGTATTTGTATCCCGCGATTTCTTTGCCGCGGGCGTCTTTGGTGATAAAGGTTTCCGGCGCATCTTTCAGATCCTCTTCCTTTGCGAGGAACGGACGGATGACGGCGTGCGGGCAGACATACGAGCACTGGTTGCACATAATGCAGTTTTCAGGTATCCAGTGCGGCACGTTTACCGCGATGCCGCGCTTTTCGTATTTCGTGGTACCTGTCGGGAAGAAGCCGCGCGGGTCGAACGCGGACACCGGCAGATCGTCGCCCTTCTGCTCGATGATGGGATACAGCGTCTTGACGAAAAACTCGCCCGCTTCCGCCGGTGCGCAAGCATAAGCCGCGCCTTCGGTGGTGGTAGCCCAGGATTCGGGATATTTGACTTCCGCGATGCCCTCGGCACCCATATCGATGGCTGTGTTGTTCATGTTGACAATCTTGTCGCCCTTGCTGCCGTAAGTTTTCTTAACGGCCTGCTTCATATAATCGATGGCTTCGGCTTCCGGTATGATGCCGGCGACCTTGAAGAATGCGGCCTGCATGACGGTATTGATGCGCCCGCCCATGCCGGCTTTTTCAGCGAGGTCAATTGCGTCTACGTTATAGAACTTCAGTTTCTTTTTGGCAATGGTGTTTTTAACGCAGGCTGGCAGTTCCTTCTCCATGGCTTCCAGCGTCGTCCACTGCGAGTTCAGCAGGAAGATGCCGCCGTCCTTGGCATCAGCGAGCATGTCGTAACGCGTCACGTAGGACGGGTTGTGACAGGCGATCAGGTCCGCGACGTCGATGAGGTACGTGGACTGGATCGGGCTCTTGCCAAAGCGCAGGTGCGAAACCGTGAGGCCGCCCGACTTCTTGGAGTCGTAGCTGAAGTAGCCTTGGGCATACATGTCGGTGTGGTCGCCGATAATCTTAATGGAGTTCTTATTCGCGCCCACGGTGCCGTCGCTGCCAAGGCCGTAGAACTTGCAGCGGTAGGTACCCTCAGGAGCGGCGTCGATCCTGTCGGAATAGTCAAGGGACAGGTGTGTCACGTCGTCGTTGATGCCCACGGTGAAGTGGTTCTTCATTTCGCCCGCGAGGTTCACATACACAGCCTTGGCCATCGAGGGGGTATATTCCTTGGAGGAAAGGCCATAACGCCCGCCGATGACCTTGATGTCGCCGCGGCCCGCTTCAGCCAGCACGGTGATAACATCCTGATAAAGCGGCTCGCCCGCAGCACCCGGCTCCTTGGTTCTGTCGAGCACGCAGATCTTCTTGACGCTCTTTGGCATAACGGCCAAAAAGTGCTTCGCGCTGAACGGACGGTACAGGCGAACCTTGATCATGCCCAGCTTCTCGCCTCTGGCGTTCAGGTAGTTGATCGCTTCTTCGGTAGCTTCCGCACCGCTGCCCATCATGATGATGATGTTCTCAGCATCCGGAGCGCCCACGTAGTCGAACAGCTTGTATTTGCGTCCGGTCTCCGCGGCGAGCTCGTTCATCACGGCTTCCACGATTTCCGGTGTAGCATTGTAGAATTTGTTGGCGGCTTCACGGTTCTGGAAGTAGATATCCGGGTTCTGCGCCGTGCCTTGCAGATGCGGGTGCTCCGGGTTCATCGCACGGGCGCGGAACTCGGCGATAGCCTGCCTGTCCACCAGCTTTTCAAATGTATCATACTCGATCATGTCGATCTTCTGCACTTCGTGCGAGGTGCGGAAGCCGTCAAAGAAATGCAGGAACGGAACCTTTGCTTTCAGCGTGGCCAGGTGCGCCACCGATGCCATATCTATGACTTCCTGCACGCTGCCCGAGGCTAGCATCGCAAAGCCCGTCTGACGGGTGGACATCACATCGCTGTGGTCACCGAATATGGAAAGCGCGTGGGCCGCCAGCGCTCTGGCCGATACATGAAAAACGCAGGGCAGCAACTCGCCCGCGATCTTAAACATGTTCGGTATCATCAGCAGCAGGCCCTGGGAAGCCGTGAACGTGGACGTGAACGCGCCGGTCACCAACGAACCATGCACCGCACCGGCTGCGCCCGCTTCCGACTGCATCTCGGCAACGCGCATCCTCTGTCCGAAGATGTTGATTCTTCCGTGGGCGGACCACTCATCGCAGATTTCCGCCATCGTTGAAGACGGGGTGATGGGATAGATCGCGCCGACGTCCGAAAACGCATAGGCTACGTGAGCCGCGGCAGTATTCCCATCGATTGTTTGTTTTTGTGCCATTATATATCCTCCTTAGTAAAATGATTATCCAATCATGAAATAACTCTTTTATTGATACTGAAGGCTCAGGATAAAACCACCAGATTTAGTATATTCACAATCTTCATTATTATATATTTTTTTATCGTTAAGGTCAATAAAAAAAGGGCTGCGGCAGGGGGGAGACAGGTGGGCGGCGAAGAAAAGGAGAGAGCCGAGAGAGTTGTTACAATAAGAAAAAAAGCGGTCAGCGTAACGCAGCCGCATTCTTTTTGAACGTACAAAAATTTTGTATCAGCCGGGTTCAACGCCCAGTTCGCGCTCCAGCGCACCGGGTTCCATCGTCTCTATTGCGAGCCCGGCGCCGACAGCAACGGCGTCCATGGCATCCTTGGCGCGCCGAACCGGCATGCCTGTCGCTTTGGCGATCATGCGGTTGAGCCCGTGCAGCAGCGCGCCGCCTCCTGTCATCACGATGCCTTCATTGATGATGTCCGCTGCGAGCTCGGGCGGTGTTTGCTCCAGCACGTTTTTAACGGCATCCACGATGGCCTGCGCTGGCTCCAGCAACGCTTCGCTGATGCTCTGGGAATCCACCGTGACTGAGCGGGGCAGCCCGGAGGTCACCTCGCGGCCTCTGACTTCTATCGACTGCTCCTTGCTGCGGTCCATCACATACCCAAGGGTAATCTTGATCTGCTCAGCGGTGCTTTCGCCAATGATCAAGCCGTGAACCTTCTTTATCTGCTTCATGATGGCGTCGTCCATATGGTTGCCGCCGATGCGCAGAGACCGGGAAACGACGATGCCACCCAGCGATATCACGGCCACTTCGCTGGTCCCGCCGCCGATATCCACAACCATACAGCCCTTGGCCTGGTTGACGTCCAACCCCGCGCCGATCGCCGCCGCCATCGGTTCCTCCAGCAGCAGCACCTCACGCGCACCGGCGGACCGGGCCGCTTCCTCAACGGCACGCTTTTCAACCTCGGTAATACCGCATGGCACACAGACAACCAGCCGCGGGCTGCGCCGGATGAGACCCTGCGGTAACGCCTTGCGTATGAAATATTTCAGCATGATCTCCGTCGTTGCATAGTCGGCGATGACACCGTCCTTGAGCGGCCGCACTGCGACGATACCGCCCGGCGTCCGGCCGATCATCTTACGGGCTTCCTCACCCACGGCCAGAATCTCCTTGCGGTTGTTTTTCATTGCGACAACAGAGGGCTCACGCACAATAATGCCCTTATCCTTCATGTAAACAAGCGTGTTTGCCGTCCCCAGGTCAATGCCCAAGCTCGGCGCAAGATATGAAAACATCAGCTAACCTCCCAAATGTTATGCTATCATTCTGCCTGTATAGCCATAATTTTATACATGCATGGGGCATGCGATATTGTTGCATGGCATATGTCATGATATGATGACAGCAAGGAGGGCGGCTTATGAATGAGACACAGGCCAATGAGTATATCGTCCGGGTCAACAAAGTATGTGATTATATCGATAAGCATCTGGCTGAGGAGATGACGCTGGGCGAACTCGCGGCCATCGCGGGCTTTTCAGAGTTTCACTTCCACCGCATATTCGCTGCGATGACGGGTGAGACGCTGTTCGCCTTTATCCAGCGGCTGCGACTGGAGCGCGCCGCCACGCGGCTGTGTACGCATCCGGCACAGAAAATTACGCAACTGGCGTTTGAATACGGGTTCACGTCGTCCGCGGTGTTTTGCCGCGCATTTAAAAAGCGCTTCGGGTGTGCGCCCTCCGAATTCAGAGACAGCAACACAAGTCAAACAGAGAGCAGTTTATATCAACTGCTGCGCAACAGCGGGAAAGCTCAAGAGTTGGCTGACGGGTATAATGGCACAAAAAACAGGAGGTTTGCCATGAAACCGGAAGTGAAAATTGAGAAGATGGACAAAACCCGCATCGCGTATATCCGCTATGTGGGCCCGTATGCGGGTGATGAGAAGCTGTTCGAAGGGTTGTTTGGGCGCCTGTGCGCATGGGTTGGGCCGCGCGGTGTGGATATGAGCATCACCTACGTGATCTATCATGATGACCCGGCGATTACGGATGAGCAGAAGCTGCGGCTGGACGTGTGTGTGCCCATTGGGGAGGAGATCGGGGTGTCCGGCGAGGTGTGCGAGGGCGTGCTGGAGGGCGGCACATATGCGGTCGGGCGCTTTGTGCTGGGTACGGAGGAGTACGGCGCGGCGTGGGCGTACATGTACAGCGAATGGCTGCCGCAGAGCGGCTACCGCCCGGCGGATGCGGCGGCATTTGAGCGGTACAGCGGCAGCTGCGGCGAAGACGGGCGAATGCCGGTGGAAATCTGCGTGCCGCTGGAAATGGTGTAACAGCGAAGCTTGCTGAATAGTCGCGGCAGAGAGCGGCGGGTTGTGATATAATGGGTATGTACCAAGGAGGAAAGACCGTGAAGATATTGATCATCGGCGCCGTGGCGGCGGGAACGTCCGCAGCGGCCAAGGCCAGAAGGAACATGCCGGACGCGCAGATTACGGTGTATGAGCGCGATGTGGACATATCATACTCCGGCTGCTCTCTGCCATACTACATCGGCGGGCTCGTGCAGAGCCAGGAACGGCTGGCCCCGCGGGACAGCGCCTATTTCCGGCAGAAATACGGCGTGGACGTGCTGACGCGCCACGAGGTGCTGGGCATAGACCGGGCTGCCAAAACGTTGACGGTGAAGAATCTGGAAACCGGCAAGGTGTTTGAGGACGGCTATGACAAGCTGGTGATTGCCACGGGTGCCTCGCCGTTTGTTCCGGATATTTCCGGTGCGGGGCAGAGCCATGTGTTTGTGCTGCGCAGTGTGCGCGATGCGGTCGCGATACGTACGTTCATTGAGGAGAAGAAGCCCAAAAGCGCGGTGATCATCGGGTCGGGTAACATCGGCATGGAGATGCTGGAGAACCTGCCCGGTATCGACGTGTGCGTTGTGGAGATTGCGCCGCAGATTGCGCCCGTGTTCGACGCGGACATGTCAGCGGTGCTGGAGGAGAAGCTAAAAGCACAGGGCGTGAAGTTTTATACGTCGCGGCGCGTGGAGCGGATATCGCAAGCGGGCGTGACGCTGAACGGCGGAGAAACGTTGGATGCGGAGCTGGTGATTGTGGCAGCGGGCGTACGCCCCAACACCTTACTGGCCGAGCAAGCTGGGCTGGTACTGGGTGCGAAGGGGTCGATACGCGTGGACAGGCACATGCGCACCAGTGACGAGTCTATATACGCCTGCGGGGACTGCGCGGAGACGTTCTCAGCCATCACAGGAGAGCCGGCCTGGTATCCGCTGGGTTCTACGGCCAACAAGATGGGCCGCATCGCGGGGGACACGGTAACGGGCGGCAGCATGGAATACGGCGGCAGCCTCGGTACCGGCGTGTTCAAGGTGCTGAACATGGCCGCCGGGCTGACCGGGCTGACCGAAAAAGCCGCGCTTGCGCAAGGCTTTGACGTGGTAACGGTTAAGCACCAGAATATAGATAAATACGATGTGTTCGGCGGCCAGATGCTTACCATCAAGGCGGTGGCGGACAGGAAGACGCGCCGTCTGCTGGGCGCTCAGGTGATAGGATACGGCGGCGTGGATACGCGTTTGGACGTATACGCCTCGATGATCATGAAGAAAGCCACGGCGGACGAGCTGGAGGATCTGGACCTCGCCTATGCGCCGCCCTTCGCGACGGCAAGGGACCCGGTGCATTACACCGGTATGCTGCTGGTGTCCGCTCTGAACAGGAGAGGCTGAGCGTCTGGGTAATAATGAAATGCAAAACAAAGGGATTAAGACCGTGGAGGCGCCGCCTCCACACCACCGCTCAAGGGACGCTGTCCTTTGAGAATCCCATCCAAAAAAGCCTGTTGTGAAAAGGTTTTTTCGTATTTACAATTCATTTATATAGAGTCCCTAAATAATATAAAAGTACAATAAAACGGCGGGACACGCGTCTCGCCGTTTGTTGTATTGACTTAAGTCAGATGCTTTTCAGCATATTGTACAGCCGGTTCAGAGGCAGCCCCATCACGTTGAAGAAACAGCCGTTTATACCGGTTATGTATTTGCCGCCGTAGCCCTGTATGCCGTATGCGCCCGCCTTGTCCATCGGTTCGCCTGTGGCGATATAATCGCGTATCTCATCGTCCGTCATGCGGCAGAATGTGACCTGTGTAGACTCCACCGCAGTATGTGTTTTGCCTGCGCTGATCACGGCGACTCCGGTGTAAACCGTGTGCGTGCACTCGGACAGCTGCTTCAGCATGGACACAGCTTCAGCGGCATCCCTGGGCTTGCCCAGTACCAGATCATTCACCGCCACCAGTGTGTCCGCGCCGATGACGACGGCATCCGGATACCGGCCTGCAATGTCTGCCGCCTTGTCCGCCGCGAGCGTTTCCACCTGTTGTGCCGGGGAACCTGCTGCGATTTCCTCGATGCCGCTGGGGATGATCTCGAACTCCGGTACAACGTAGGCCAGCAGCTCCCGGCGGCGCGGCGAGCCGGACGCGAGTATCGCGCGGCGTCCGCCGCAAACGGGATTAGATGGCGCAGACATTGTTGTTCTTTTCCTGATTGATGGCGATGGAGCCCTTGGGGCACACGCCCACGCACACGCCGCAGCCGGTGCACTTGTCGTAGTCGATGTGTGGCAGATTGTCGATCATTGTGATCGCGCCTTCGGGACACTTCTTTGCGCAGAGGGTGCACGCGATGCAGCCTGCTTTGCAGATGGCGGCCGCGGCCTTGCCCTTTTCCGTTGTGCGGCAGGCGATGAACACGTCGTGCTTTTTGGGCATGACGGTGATCACATGCTTGGGGCACACCGCTTCACACTTGGCGCAGCCGGTGCAAAGACTCTCGTCCACCGCCGCGATGCCCTTATCGCTGAGGTAGATCGCACCGAACGGGCACACCTTGCCGCAGGTTAAAAGACCCACGCAGCCAAAAGCGCACGCCGACGGGCCCCCGGCCAGCAGGGATGCTGCGCGGCAGTCGTGGATGCCTGTGTAGGTGTATTTGGAGACGCAGTTCTCCGAGTCGCCGTGGCAGCGCACGCGCGCCACCTTTTTCTCGGTCAGTTCGGCCTCCACGCCCAGCAGCGCCGATATGGCGTTTAAATTATCGCAGGAAATTGCCACGCATTTAGCCGCGCTCATATCGCCCGAGGCCACCGCCTTGGCGAAGCCGTCGCAGCCGGGGATGCCGCAGCCGCCGCAGTTGGCGCCAGGCAGCAGCTCTCGCACCTGCTCCACCAGCGGGTCCGTCTTTACCGCCAGCAGCTTGGATGCGATCGCGAGCCCCAGCCCCAGGACCAGACCGAGACCACCCAATGCGGCGACCGGCCATATAATATCGTTGATCATAGTTTCCCTCCTGTTAAACGAGCCCCGAGAACCCAAGGAAAGCGATGGACATCAGCCCCGCGGAAATCAGCGCGATGGGGAAGCCCTTCAAGGGTTCGGGGATGTCGGCCAGCTCCAGCCGCTCGCGGATGCCTGCGAACAGCACGATGGCTAGCGTAAAGCCGAGTGCGCCGCCGATGCCGTTCACCAGCGTCTGCAGCATGTTATATTCTTCCGTAATGTTTAGTATCGCCACGCCGAGCACCGCGCAGTTGGTGGTAATCAGCGGCAGATACACGCCCAGCGCCTGATACAGCGACGGCACCAGCTTCATCAGCGTCATTTCCACCAGCTGCACCAATGCCGCTATCACCAGTATGAACGCGATGGTCTGCATGTATTCGATTTGAAGCGGCACCAGTATAAAATAGTGCACGAGATAGGAGATCACCGATGCCAGCGCCATGACGAACGTGACAGCCATGCCCATGCCGAGCGCGGTCTCCACCTTCTTGGAAACGCCAAGGAAAGGGCAGATGCCAAGGAACCGGGACAGCACGAAGTTGTTGACCAGTATCGAGCTGAGTAGTATCAGCAGTATGCCTGTAAAGCCTTCCATGTGTTACCGCGCTCCTTTCTTTTTCATTGTCAGCTTGTTGAGCAGTCCCAGCAGCAGCCCCAGCGTAATGAACCCGCCCGGTGCGGCCACCATAATCAGCATGGGCTGGAAGTTTTCTCCGAACAGCGACAGTCCGAAGAAGGTGCCGTTGCCGAGTATCTCGCGTATCGTGGCCATCACGAGGAGCGCCCCGGTAAACCCGAGCCCCATGCCGAGGCCGTCGAAGAACGACGCACCCACGGTGTTCTTGGACGCGAAAGCCTCCGCACGCGCCAGTATGATGCAGTTCACGACGATGAGCGGTATGAACAGGCCGAGCGATTTATCCAGTGCCGGTACATAAGCCTTCATTGCCATTTGCACGATGGTTACGAACGCTGCAATGACGACGACGAATGCCGGTATACGGACCTTGTCAGGGATGAACTTGCGCAGCAGCGATATCACCACGTTGGAGCCGATCAGCACGAACGTGGCCGCAAGGCCCATACCGATGCCGTTAGAGGCCGCCGTGGTGACGGCGAGCGTGGGACACATGCCCAGCACCAGCCGCAGCGTCGGGTTTTCATCCAGTATACCGTTTTTCAACAGTGCAAGAGGTTTGGTTCTCATTGAGCACCTCCCATAACTTCGGTATAGTAAGCGGCGATAGTATTGACGGCATCGGTGACGCCGCGCGACGTGATGGTCGCACCGGTGATCGCCTGCACCTCGTTGTCAGCCGACGGCGGATTTTTCACCACGGTCAGCGGTTCAGTGTACGGCTTGCCGGTATACTGGCCACGGAATTTCTCCTCGGTGGCTTTGGCCCCGAGTCCCGGCGTTTCGTTATGGCTGCCCACAATAACGCCATGGATCGTTCCGTCCGAACCAATGCCGACGGTCAGATTCAGTCCGGAACTGTACGCCTTGGTGACGACGGAAGCCACGATGCCCAGCTCGTTGCCGTCCGCATCCAGCGCGGTATAAACACTCTTAATAATGTCGAAGTCTTCCGGAATGGCCGCTGTGCTCTCTTCGAAGCTGACGGCTTTCGGAAAGGCGGCGCGCCGCGCTTCTTCGGCTTCCTTACGGGCTTGTTCGGCAATAGGCTCTTTGGTCACGCTGTTCACAACGCCCAGCAGCGCGCCGGCGATCAGCGTAATCAGGAGCAGCTTGAGGGTGATAACAACAATTCTTTTCATATGCGCACACCTCCGAATCTCTTAGGCGAAAAGGCCCTGTCGATCAGCGGCACAACAAGGTTCATCAGCAGTATTGAATAAGACACGCCCTCGGGGTAACCGCCCCACAGGCGGATCACGCTGGTCAGCACGCCGCAGCCCAGAGCGAACACGATCTTACCCGTTCCCGACATCGGCGAGGTGGTGTAGTCCGTCGCCATGAAGAACGCACCGATCATCAGGCCGCCGGCCAGTATGTGATAGAGCGCGTCGCCGGTGAACAGGCCTTCCGGCCCGGCCACCCATGTGAACAGCGCCACGGTGGCGATGTAAACAAAGGGAATGCGTACGTCGATCACAAAGCGGGCTGCCAGATACAGGCCGCCGACGATGAGCGCAATGGCGCTGGTCTCACCGATGCAGCCGCCGACGTTGCCCAGAAACATGTCAAGGTAGGGGCTGGGAACGCCCGCACCAACCACCTTAATGGCGGCGAGCGGCGTCGCTGCGGATACCGCGTCCGCCGGCATTGTCCACGTGGTCATGGCGGTCGGCCAAGACGCGACGAGAAACGCACGCGCGGCCAGCGCCGGATTGATAAAGTTGTGGCCGAGTCCGCCGAAACACTGCTTGACGATGGCTATCGCGAATACTGAGCCGATGACCGGAATGTAGAGCGGAACGGACGGCGGCAGGTTAAGCGCCAGCAGCAAGCCCGTGACCGCGGCGCTGCCGTCGCTGATTGTCACTTTCCTTTTCATCAGCAGCTGCAGTACCGCTTCCGCTGCGACAGCTGACGCAGTGCTCACCAGCACCACCCACAACGCGGAGAGGCCGAAGAAGACGACCCCGAGCACTGTTGCGGGGAGCAGCGCGATGAGTACGTCGCGCATGATGCGGCCCGTGGTTTCCGCGGAACGCACATGCGGCGACGAAGACAAAACGTATTTGTCCATAGTTACCTCCACAAAACTAAAAACTATAATGCCACAGCAGCTATTTGCTGCATGCCTTGCGTTTGTTCATGATCTCGCATTTGGCGAGCCGCATGCCCTGCACGAGGTGCCTGTTGGCCGGGCAGGTATACGCACAGCAGCCGCACTCGATGCAGTCCATAGCGCCTGCCTTCTCAGCGTCGTCAAAGCGGTCTTTTTCAGCCAGAGCGTCCAACAGGTAAGGCTGCAGCCCGATGGGGCAGACCATGACGCATCGGGAGCAGCGGATGCAGGGCGATTCATCCAGCGGGCGCGACATCTTGTCATCCAGCACCAGTATGCCCGACGTGCCCTTCATCACCGGCGCATCGATGTTGTGCATCGCGATGCCCATCATCGGGCCGCCCGCGATCACCTTTTCAACCTTGCCAGCCAATCCGCCCGCATGTGTAATAACGTATGATACCGGTGTGCCGATGCGCACCAGCAGGTTGGACGGCTGTCCCACACTGCCCGTGACGGTGACCACGCGCTCAAACAGCGGCAGCCCCTTCTCAATCGCCTGGCAGATCTGGTAAGTTGTGCCCGCGTTGACCACGACGACGCCCACATCCATCGGCAGCCCGCCCGAGGGTACCTCGCGTCCGGTAATGGCGTTGATCAGCTGTTTTTCAGCGCCTTGAGGGTATTTCACCTTCAATGCCGCCACATTGATATCGGTATCCTTAACGGCCTGCCGCATCGCGGCGATGGCGTCTGGCTTGTTGTTCTCAATGCCGATCCACGCATTATCCACGCCCAGCGCTTTGATAACAGCCATGAGACCGCGCACCACTTCATCCGGGTATTCCAGCATGATGCGGTGATCCGCCGTCAAATACGGTTCGCATTCCGCACCGTTGACGATGACGGTGTCTATCTTTTTCTCAGCCGGCGGCGAGAGTTTGACGTGCGTCGGAAACGCGGCGCCGCCCATGCCCACCAGCCCGGCGTTTTTGATGATGTCCACGATCTGTTGCGGACTCAGATTCTCCAGCTTGCCCGGGCTTTTGATGTCGGCGGAGAGTCTGTCCTCATGATCGTTCTCGATCACGATGGCCATGCTCTTCTGGCCGGAAATATGCGGACGCATCTCGATGGCCTTTACCTTGCCGGATACGCTGGAAAAGCATGGTACACTCACGTAACCGCGCTCGTCGGCGATGCGCTGACCCATGTCCACCACATCTCCCACCGCGACGATGGGCGTGGAGGGTGCGCCGATATGCTGAGCCAGTGGTATGATCACCTCATCTGGCACGCTACACCGCTGGATTGGACACCCTTCCGTAAAACGCTTGCCATGATGGATGTGGGAAAGCGGATGAATACCGCCTTTGAAACTGAATTTGCTTGACATACAGTCTCCTCAAACTAATAATAACAAAATGTAGAACCTGTGATTTTAATAATCCCAGGCAGCTATTATAGCACAAACGACAATGAATTGCACAGGGCAGCCCGAAAATTTTGATGCATGAAATTATGAAATATATGGAATTCACATATACGCAAAAGCAGCGTATAAAAAGGAAGACAATCGCAAAAGAATAATTCAAAGATCAGGCGGCAGCTTTAGTTTGGGCAATTTGAACAAACCACAGTTTACAAATTTGACCGCTTATGATATTATGATTTTTGATTTTAACCGCTTACAATGTTTTGCGAACACCCGACGCTTTACACTGTTTGCGGGGTTGCCGAAAAGGCGGGAGGAACTTTTAAAAATGGATAAGGAAAAAAAGGCGGGCATTATAGCGAAATTTGCCCAGACTGCGGGCGACACGGGGTCGCCGGAAGTGCAAATTGCGCTGTTGTCCGAACGGATCAATCACCTGAACGACCATCTTAAGATTCATGCCAAGGATCATCATTCGCGGCGCGGGCTTTTAAAAATGGTCGGTAAGAGGAGAGGCTTGCTGGACTATCTTAAGAAGAAAGACATTGAACGGTACAGGGAAGTGCTAAAGGGCTTAAACTTAAGAAAATAACAAATGATAGAGCGGGCGACCGCTCTATTATTTGTTCATTTAAAAAAACAACATGCGGAAAGCATGGGGCGCTGCGCAGGTGCGAAGGGTCCGGTTAAGGAAAGAAGGAGTAAATTAAATGGAACACAAAGTATTCAACATGGACGTCGCCGGCAGAACGCTGACGATAGAGACGGGCAAGTTTGCCCAGCAGGCCAACGGCGCCTGTCTGGTGCGGTGCGGTGATACGGCTGTGCTGGTAACGGCGACGGCTTCCAAGACGGCGCGGGCGGGCATCGACTTTTTCCCGCTGAGCGTGGAGTTTGAAGAGAAGATGTATTCGGTGGGCAAGATACCCGGCGGCTTCATCAAGCGCGAGGGGCGGCCCTCTGAAAGGGCGATTTTAACGTCACGGCTGATCGACAGGCCGATCCGGCCGCTGTTCCCCAAGGGATACTACAACGACGTGCAGGTGGTGTGCACCGTGCTGTCGGTGGAGCAGGATGTGCCTCCGGGCGTATATGGTATGATCGGCTCGTCTATAGCACTGTCGATTTCGGATATACCGTTCGCTGGCCCCACCGCTTCGGTGGTGATCGGCATGGTGGACGGCGAGTATGTGGTGAACCCCGACTCGGCTCAGCGCGACAAGAGCGTACTGGATCTCACCATCTCCGGCACCAAGGACGCCGTGATGATGGTGGAAGCGGGCGCGAACGAGATCTCTGAGAAGGAGATGCTGGACGCGATTCTGCTGGCTCATGAGGAAGTCAAGAAGATCGTCGCGTTTATCGAGGGAATCGTGGCCGAAGTCGGCAAGACCAAGATGGATGTGGAAATCTATCACGCAGACGAGGAGCTGGAAGCCAAGGTGCGCGAATACGCGCTGGACAAAGTGGCTTACAGCATCGACACCAACGACCGGAGCGTGCGTGAAGAGCGGACGGAAGCGATGACCGCTGAAGTGCTTGCGCATTTCTCAGAAGAATTTCCCGACGGTGCAGCGGACATACAGAACGTACTCTATTCGCTGCGCAAGGAACTGGTGCGTGACCGCATCATCAACAAGGGAATTCGCCCTGACGGCCGCGCGATGAACGAGGTGCGTCCGATATCCGTGGAAGTGGGTCTGTTTGCCCGCACGCACGGCAGCGCAATGTTTACCCGCGGTGAAACGCAGGCGCTGACGCTGACGACGCTCGGCTCCATCAGCGAGGCGCAGCGGCTGGACGGCATTTCGGATATCGAAGGCAAACGCTATATGCACCATTACAACATGCCGCCGTATTCAACGGGTGAAGCCAAGATGATGCGCAGCACAAGCCGCCGCGAAACGGGACATGGCGCGTTGGCGGAGAGGGCATTGATACCTGTACTGCCCAGCGAAGAGGAATTCCCCTACGCGATCCGCACGGTTTCTGAGTGCATCAGCTCCAACGGCTCCACCTCTCAGGCCAGCGTGTGCGCCAGCTCCCTGTCTCTGATGGACGCGGGCGTGCCGATTAAAGCGCCTGTGGCCGGTGTGGCGATGGGCCTCATCAAGGATGACAACACGGGCAACCTTGCGATACTGACGGACATTCAGGGTCTGGAAGACTTCTTCGGCGACATGGACTTCAAGGTAGCGGGTACGTCCAAGGGCATCACCGCCATCCAGATGGATATCAAGATCAAGGGTATCGACGAGGAGGTACTGACCCGCGCTCTGGCGCAGGCACACGAAGGCCGCATGCACATACTGGGCAAGATGAACGCGGTGCTGCCCGCCGCGCGTGATAACCTGTCTAAGTACGCCCCGCGTATATTCCAGTTTACAATCGACCCCGAGAAGATCCGCGAAGTTATCGGTTCGGGCGGCAAGGTCATCAACAAGATCATTGCGGAAACCGGCGTGAAGATCGACATCGAGGACGACGGACGCGTGTTTATAGTCTCCGCCGACGAGGCTGCTGCTGACAAGGCGCGCGCTGCGATCGATGCCATCGTCAAGGATATCGAAGTGGGCAACGTTTACCTCGGCAAGGTGGTGCGCATCATGAACTTCGGTGCGTTCGTGGAGCTGTCTCCCGGCAAGGACGGCCTGGTGCACATTTCAAAGCTGTCTAACGAGCACGTCGCGAAGGTGGAAGATGTCGTTAACATCGGCGACGAGATACTCGTGCGTGTGACGGAGATCGACAAGCAGGGCCGCGTGAACCTCACGCGTAAGGGCCTGTTGCCGGAAGACCGCAAGAAGGGTGACAAGCCGGAAGCCAAGGAAGAAAAGACGGAAGAATAACATCCGTTTCAAATGAAGCCGCTCGTGAGTGATATCACGGCGGCTTTTTTCATGTACCTAAGCAAATTCATATCCTAACAAATACCGTGCTGTGCCCGTACGGGATACCGCCTTATTTGGCAGTCTAAGCATAATTGGGCGGCTTATACAATACTTATTATTATATCCTATTCGACTATTTAAGGCGGTGTTGTTATGCGCATATTCGTGGTAAAGAAGAGGACTCTGATTCGGGCGGGGATATTTTTGCTGCTCATTATCGGGGCTATTGTGTATACACAGGTGGCGCTGAATGATGCAATGCCAGCGACATCGATGTCGGAGCCCATGCCGATCTGCCGCGTCAATACGGACGAGAAAGCGGTGGCGCTGACGATCGATACGGCGTTTGGCGACGCGGATTATACGCAGGAAATACTGAAGGTGCTGGACAACGAAAGCGCCAAGGCCACATTCTTTGTGATGGGGCTGTGGGCCAAGGATAACCCGGAAGCGCTGGACGCCCTCTCAAAGAGCGGCAACGAGATCGCAAGCCACTCGATGAACCACGCGCGGTATCCCGATATGACTGCAGACGAGGTGCTGGCTGATGCGGGTGAAGTCAAAACGATGCTTTTTGACAAAACCGGGTTTGACACGCAGATCATCCGCATGCCTTACGGCGCGTTCAACACCGAATCCATCATGGCGCTGGAGGGCACGGGATATATCCCTGTCAAATGGAGTCTGGATGCCAAGGACTGGAAGGGCTACGACTCGGCGAAGATTGCGGACGGAGTGCTGAGGGCGGTGAAGGGCGGCGACATTATCATGTTCCAAAACAACATGCCCGCAACGTCGGAGGCAATCGCCGCGGTGATACTGGGTCTGCGCGAGCAAGGCTTTAAAATTGTAACGGTATCCGATCTGCTGCTGGACGGGGACGCTATCGTCGATGCGACGGGAACGCAGCGCTATTTTGAGGACTGACGACAAACGATTTGGGGATCACGTATGCAGGAAACGACAAACAGCGTCAGTGTGGCCGGACGTTTGAGCGGCCTTACGCTGTCGCATAAGATATACGGAGAAGCGTTCTACACATTTTTACTGGAATGCGCGCGCCTGAGTGAAAAGGCTGATCTGCTGCCTGTGACGGTATCGGAACGGCTGCTGGAGCAGTATCCGCTGTGCGAAGGCGCTTTGGTGAGCGTGAAGGGGCAGCTGCGTTCGTACAACAAGCTGGTGGACGGACGTGCGCGGCTCTACCTCACGATATTCGCGCGGGAGATGGCAGAAAGCCCGGCTGCGGCCAATGAAATTGAGCTTAATGGCTTTGTCTGCAAGCCGCCTGTGTTCCGTGTGACGCCGTTCGGGCGCGAAATTACTGACCTGCTGATCGCGGTGAACCGTGCATACAATAAGTCCGATTACATCCCCTGCATCGTCTGGGGGCGCAATGCGCGCTATGCCGCAGGGTTTTCAGTGGGCGATAGAGTATCAATGAGCGGGCGTGTGCAGTCCCGCGAATACGAAAAGCAGCTGGAAAACGGCGACGTGTCTGTGCGGACGGCTTATGAGGTGTCCATTGCGAGATTGCACAAGGAGACGGAATAAGCTTTTGAAAATCATGATAGTATGTTAAAATATAAGAGTAGAGCTCTTATATTTTTTTACCCCGAATGACGGGAATATAGTAAGGAGACTCGAATGAGATTTTTGAGGGCGCAAAAAGACGGGCAGGCTTTTTATGCCGCGCTGGAAGGCGAGCGCGTCAGGCGGCTGACCGGCTTGCCGTATGATGGCGTACAGTATTCGGGCGAGGAATACAGCCTCGGTGAGGTGAAGCTGCTGCCGCCGTCCGAACCAACCAAAATCGTAGCGGTTGGGCTCAATTATGCCAAGCATGCCGCCGAGTTGAAGGAGAAACTGGTGGGCAATCCGGTACTGTTTTTGAAGCCCACGACGGCGTTAATCGCGCACGGCGAGAAAATCGTGTGGCCAGCGGCTTCAGCGCAGGTGGACTACGAGGCGGAGCTGGCGCTGGTGATTGGCCGAGTGTGCAAGAATGTGACGACTGAGGAAGCGCCCCAATATATATTCGGTTACACGGCATTGAATGATGTGACGGCGCGGGATGTTCAGAAAAGCGACGGGCAGTGGACGCGTGCCAAATCATATGATACTTTTTGCCCGGTGGGGCCTTATGTGGACTCCGAATACAATCCAGCGGACAGGCGCGTGCAGAGTGTGCTGGACGGCGAAGTTAAGCAGGACGGCCAGACGGGCGACATGCTGTTTACGCCCGCGGAGCTGGTGAGCTTTATCAGCGCGTGTATGACGCTGCTGCCCGGCGATATCATCGCGACGGGCACGCCTGAGGGCATCGGCCCGATGCGGCGCGGCGGTGAAATTGAGATACGCATTGAGGGATTAGAGACGCTGCGCAACAGCGTGGATTAAACTTCTCATTTAATCAGGTGGGCAAGTCGGGCTTTGATTTATCCCAAGGCCGCGGAGTTCAGACCTTTTGGCATTACGAAGTTTCGGGTGCGCAGCGCGCGGAACGAAGCCAGAGAATACTGGTGAAAAGCGTTTGACTTTTTCACCAAGCCGGAACGGCTATGAAGGAGACTGCAATGTACGAATCGAAGCTGAAATCCCATGATATGGACAGGCTGTTTGAGGCGATGCTGACGATGAAGACAGTTGAGGAGTGCTACATGTTCTTTGAGGACCTGTGCACGATATCTGAGCTGAACTCCATTGCGCAGCGCTTTAAGGTTGCGCAGTTGCTGAAGGACAAGCACACCTGCCACGACATTTCCACGCAGACAGGGGCGAGCACAGCGACGATCAGCCGCGTCAACCGATGCCTGCTGTACGGTACCGGTGGATACGGCATGGCACTCAAACGACTATCAGGGAGGACAGATGAATCTAAGCGGACTGAATGACAAGCAACGTGAGGCGGTGCTGCAAACCGAGGGGGCGGTGCTGGTGCTGGCGGGGGCCGGTTCCGGCAAAACGCGCGTGCTGACAACACGGGCGGCTTATTTGATTGAACAAGGGACGGCGCCATGGCAGATACTGGCGCTGACGTTTACTAATAAGGCGGCAGCGGAGATGAAACAGCGCATCGCAGCGCTGGTACCGGACGCGGGCGAGATGTGGGTGAGCACGTTCCACGCGATGTGCGCCAAGCTGATGCGCATGGAAGGTGACCGGCTGGGTTATGCACGCGGCTTTTCGATTTACGACGCGACGGATGCGCTGACCGTGGTCAAGGAGTGCCTCAAAGAGCTGGATATCGATAAGGATGTGCTTGATCCACGCAGCGCACGTAACGCCATCAGCCGCGCGAAGAACGATGGCGTAAACCCGGCACAGTACGTGGAACAATACAAGCAAGTGTCCGCAAACGGCGATACGGTGAAGCTGACGGCTCGTGTGTACGCGCGGTATGAGGACAAGCTTCGCGCCAGCAACGCGCTGGACTTCGACGATCTGCTCTCAAAGACACTGCTGTTGTTTGACGAATATCCGGACGTGCTGGAGAAATACCAACGGCGTTTCCGCTACATAATGGTAGACGAGTATCAGGACACCAACGCTGTCCAATACCGCATCGTGAAGCTGCTGGCTGGCGGGCACGGCAACATATTCGTGGTGGGCGACGACGATCAGTCGATATATGGCTGGCGCGGCGCTGACATCTCCAACATACTCGACTTTGAGAAGGACTTCAAGGGCGCGAAGGTGATCCGGCTGGAGCAGAATTACCGCTCGCATCAGGGCATACTGGACGCGGCTAACGGCGTGATCCGCAATAACAGTGCGCGTATGGGCAAGGAGCTGTGGTCGTCCATGTCGACGGGCCAGAAGCCGCTGGAGTTCCAGGCGGAGAGCGATTTGGAGGAAGCGCAGTTTGTAGCCGAGAAGGTAGCCAGCCTGTTGCGCGAGGGTAAATATACCGCCGCTGATATCGCGGTGCTGTACCGCGTGAACAGCCAGTCGCGCGTGCTGGAAAATAAGCTCAAAGAACGCGGCGTACCATACGTGATTTACGGCGGCCAGAGCTTCTATGAGCGCAAGGAGATCAAGGACGTGCTCGCGTATCTGAACCTGCTGTGCAACCCGAGCGCGGACCTTTGCTTTATACGTGCCGTGGGCGTACCGCGCCGGGGTATCGGCGAAGCATCGCTGGGCAAACTAACCGAAGCCGCACAGGAGAGACAGTGTTCGCTGATGTACTTGAGCCGTGAGGCGGACGGACTGTCCAAAAAAGCTGCCGATGCACTCAAAGGCTTTGCAGACATGATGGACGGCATCCGCGCACAGATGGAACATCGCACCGTGCTGCAGACGGTGGAAAAGGTAATCGACGCATCCGGTTTACGCGCTGCGCTGATGGCGGACACCACGGCGGAAGGGCGTATGCGCGTGCTGAACGTGGAGGAGTTCTTACGCAGTGTGTCCGACTTTGAGCGGGAAGCCGGGGAAGGCGCATCGCTGGAGGCGTTCCTGGAGCGCAATGCTTTAATCTCCGACGTGGACAATGTGGGCGACGAAGACGATAAGATCATGATGATGACACTGCACAGCGCCAAGGGCCTTGAGTTCCCCATCGTTTTCATGGTGGGACTGCAGGAGGGGCTGTTGCCGCACCAGATCAGCCTGATGGACGGTGACGTGGAGGAGGAACGGCGGCTGTGCTACGTGGGAATGACGCGCGCAAAGAAGCGGTTGTACCTCACGTGGAGCACCACACGGTTTGTACGGGCCGGGGCTGGCTTTGAGCGTATGGAAGCAAAGCGTTCCCGGTTTTTGGGTGAGGTGCCGGAAGGCTGCATGGAACCGGCGGGCGTGAAACGCAACGCGCCGTCGTTCTTCTCAAACGAACCGGCCAGCCACAGCCCGTATTCGTTCGCGCAGGGACGCGTGAAGATGCCGTCTGCGGCAGAGCCCAAAGCGAAGGCACAGCATTCACCGGACGAGTTTGTCACCGGTCGGGTGGTGGCGCATCCTAAATTCGGGCGTGGGCAGATCGTGTCCACCAACGGCGCAGGCGACGAAAAGATAGCGGTGGTGCGTTTCGACACCGCCGGAGAGAAGAAGATGTTTGTGGCGTTTGCGCCGCTTGATATCGTATAGAAGGACTTGTGTATGGACGACAAGCAGAGGATCGACGCGCTGGTGGGTGAGCTGAACGCTCATGCCTACCGCTACTACACACTGGACAGACCCACCGTCAGCGACGCGGAATATGATGCACTGTATGACGAACTGACTTTGCTGGAGGCCGCAACGGACTATGTGCGCCCCGACTCGCCCACAAAACGGGTGGGCGGCGATGTGCTGCCTGGTTTTGAGAAGCAGGCGCATCTGGCGCCGCTTTACAGCCTGGACAAGGTGCGCACCGAGGAGGAGCTGCAGGCATGGGAGCAGCGCGCGAAAAAGATCGCCGACGAGTCCTACACCTACGTGGTGGAGTACAAGTTCGACGGGCTGACGGTAAACCTGCGCTACGACGGAGGCTTACTCGTCTCTGCAGCCACGCGCGGCGACGGCAGCGTGGGCGAAGTGATTACGCGGCAGGTGATGACGATCAAATCTGTGCCGCTGTCCATACCGTATCAGGGGCTGCTGGAGGTGCAGGGCGAGGGCATCATGCGCCTGTCTCAGCTGAAGAAGTATAACGAGACGGCGGATGAGCCGCTGAAAAACGCGCGCAATGCCGCGGCGGGCGCGCTGCGCAATCTGGACCCAGCGGAGACAGCGAGGCGAGGCTTAAGCCTCGTGTGCTATGGCGTGGGATATAAACAGGGTGAGTCGTTTGCCTCCCACCATGAGATGCTGGAATTCCTAAAGGATAACCATTTTCCGGTCAGCGACTTTTCGCGGACGGAGCACGGCCTTGCAGGCGTGATGGCGGCGGTGGCCGAGGCGGAGCAGAAGCGCAACAGCCTCGATTTTCTGATCGACGGCACGGTGATCAAGATCGACAGCTACGCCGTGCGCGAACGGCTGGGCTTCACGCAGAAATTTCCCCGCTGGGCGGTGGCTTACAAGTTCGCCGCGGACGAGAAGACGACGATGCTGCTGGACGTGATCTGGCAGGTGGGGCGAACCGGCAAGCTGACGCCCGGCGCGGTGCTGGAGCCGGTCGACATTGCGGGCGTGTCGGTGTCGCGCGCGACGCTGAATAACTACGGCGACATCCAGCGCAAGGGCGTTAAGGTGCCCTGCCGCGTGTTTCTGCGCCGTTCGGGCGACGTGATCCCCGAGATACTGGGTGTGGCGGAATACCTGCCCGAGTCGCAGGACATCGAGCCGCCTGACGTGTGCCCCGCGTGCGGGCATCCGGTGACGGAGAAGGGCGCGCATCTGTTCTGTGAGAACATACTGCTGTGCCGCCCGCAGCTGACCCGCGCGATTGCGCACTTCGCATCGCGGGATGCGATGAACATTGAGACGTTCTCGGACAGAACGGCGGAAGCGCTGTACGACCATATGGGCCTTTCTGACGTGTCCGACCTGTATTATCTCGATTATAAGAAGCTTAAAGAGCTGCCCGGTTTCGGCGATAAGAAAGCGGAGAACCTGCGGGTGGCGATAGAGCGCAGCAAGACAAGACCGCTGGCGGTGTTCATCTACGCGCTGGGCATACCGGGTATCGGTTCCAAGACGGGCAAGGACCTCGCCAACCGCTACGGCGGCATGGACGCGCTGGCTGCGGCCGCTGAAGACGATCTGCTGACGATAGACGGCGTTGGGCCCACTCTGGCGAAGAACATCGTGGATTTTTTCGGCGACGAGCGCGTGCGCCGCATCATCCGGCGTATAGAGGAGGCGGGCGTGCATCCGCAGTTCGAGCGCAAGGCGGCAAAACAGTCTCCCTTCACCGGCAAGAAGGTGGTGCTGACCGGCACGCTGGAAAAGTACACGCGCAAGGAAGCGTCGGACATCATCGAATCACTCGGCGGTGAAGTGGCTTCGTCTGTCAGCAAGGCGACTGACTATGTGCTGGCGGGCGAAAGCGCGGGCAGCAAGCTGGCCAAGGCGCAGGCGTTGGGCGTCGCTGTCATCAGCGAAGCGGAGTTCGAAGAGATGATTGAAGGGTTGTAAGATGCGCACTTATCACCTTGTCTGTTTTCAATGGGATGGGAGAGACCATTACTGCATATGGTTTAATAACCATACTACCGGCTTTCTTGTTGAGAACAGGAAACTGATATGGTTTGCCTCAAGGGAAGAGCTTCAAAACTATACAGCAAAAAGAGATATTTTAATGAGCGGAGAAGAGTTGGAGCTGGCACTTCATCGGTTAAGTGATGTGCGGGAAGTCAGCGACGCAGCAGGCTGTAACTATTTCCTGAATATATGGAACATGGCGGACGATGTGGCTCGATCTCTCAAGTTGCCGTTCTATGGCAAAAGAAAATCGGCAAATGACATATACGACAGGCTCTTTTGGGGTTGCAACCTGCCGGCAATGACACCGGTGGGAGAGAAATATATACCAGATTGGACAGAATTCAGTGTGTTGAAAAAGGTAATTGATGAAAGTATCAGTATCATTTTAAATGCATTTTAGCCTGCATCCCGCCTATCACCGGCTTGTATATTATAACCAAGCTGGCCCAGTGCATAATAAACATGTAAGAATGCGAAAATACCATGAGAAGCCTTATCGTAAAAAGGAGAATTATGGTTTTTTTGATAATATTGCTGATCATCGTGCTTTTAGCGGGCATATTGCTGATCAGTCCGCTGCCGGTAGCTTGCGTGTTCCACATGGACAACGAGACCACTTGGCTCAAAGCCAGCGTTCTTAGTCCATTTATTAAACTCCGGGGAGAATTGGAAGACAACCGCCCCGTAATATCGGTTTACTTTTTGAATATCAGAGTGTGGCGTAAAGCGCTGGGTCACACAAGCGAGAAAGGGAAAGCGTTGGATTGGCTGCGCGCCGCCGATGTAACAAAAGTACAGGCGGACGCAAAGTACTCCCTGCGTGACCCCTTTGTGACGGGGCTGGCGTCGGGCGTGGCTGGAGTGGTCCTGTCGCTGGTGCAGGTGGACAGTCTGTCATATTCTCCCGATTTTACAGCTCTGCACAGCTACGTGCATTTGGAAGCGACCGCTCAGTTGAGAATCGGGAATACGCTTTTTAATTTTGCAGACAATAACAAAAAAAGCAGGAGGCAAGGAGAATGGAGCAAAGCTTGAATCAGTACGTGGACACATTGTTCACAAATATGGAGACTTTTTCGCAGAAGGAAGGATTGATCGGCAAGCCGGTCACTCAAGGAGACAAAACATTTCTGCCCGTGATGTCCATTACACTGGGATATGGCGGTGGGGATACACACTCCAGCAAAAATAAAACAGCGTCAGCGAATCCGGCAGCAGCTGCGACTCCGACCAACATGGGCGGGGGTGCGCTGGGCGTGGGTGCTAAGCTATGCGCGGACGCAGTGATCGTTATCGACAAGGACAACGTGATGATGGCACCAATAACGGCGCCCGGCGGAATGAGCCAGATGATCAGCAAGATTCCGCAGATCATCAGCGGCATGGGTATGGGCGGCCAGCAAAGCGGCCAACAGCAGGGTGCCCAGCAAAACAATCAGCAAAATCCCCAGATGGGGGGCTGATCAGGGAAAAAGAAACCCCTCAGGACTTGGTTAGCCTGAGGGGTTTTAGTATGCTTTGAGTTCTGGTATGAAACACAGAGGCCGGAGAGTGGCAATGTACTGACTGCTTATCGGATGCCGTAAGTGAAGGTAGTCTCGAACATGGCCTCAATGTTCTCTATTTTCGCGTCGTCGATCATCGTGCCGCTGTCCATGATGAAGCCGCCGCCCGGTGCGCAGGTGTCGATGAGCATCTTGCAGTAGTCCACCACCTGCTGCTTCGTTCCGTAGGACAGTGTCACCGCGGGTACGTTGCCCATGATGCACGAATGTCCGCCCAGCGCCTTCTTGGCTTTCTGCATATCGGTGTACTCGAACGAGAAGATACACTTGCCCGGCGGCACTTCCTTCAGATATTCCAGACGGTTGTTGTATCGGCCCTCGACGTAAACGACTGGTGTGAGGCCGGCGTCCGCCACCGCCGTCAGGTATTTAAGCAGCGACGGCCAGTAGAACTTTTTGAACTGTTCGTCCGACATGAACTCGTCCACGCCCTTGTGCAGCCAGAACCACACGAATGGTGTCGCCTGACCGGAACAGCCCGCAATCGTGTCCTTGATCGCGAACTTGGTGACCACGTCGATCAGGCGCAGCAGTTCGTCCGGGTGGTCGTACATATCCATCAGTATGTTCTCCGTGCCGCGCAAACTGTCGCCGATCATATCGAACGGGGCGTAGGCGAATCCCGCGTACAGCAGCGGCATGCCGAAATGCTCCCTCATCTTCTGCCGGTAACCGCCCAACTTGATGAACCAGTCGAGCAGATGCTTCCCCGTGGTCACCAGCGTTTCCAGAGACGCGATCACTTCGGGGTCGGAGAACGCCGCGAACTCGCCCATATGCCCGAACCACATCGAGTTGCGGAAATCGATTTTGGCCAGACCGGACAGGTTGGCAAAGCTGCGCGGAATCCACTTATTCATCATGAACTTGGTCATATCATCAATGGCTTCCTCATATTCATCGCCCTTCATGTATTCGCCTTCGATGTATTGGTACATGATGTTGGGGTCCTCAATGTGCTTGCCGGGCCACCGAAACCAGGTAATACCCGCGGATTCCATATAGTTGGTGGGGAAGAACAGTATCGGGTCCCACCCCAGGTCCGGTTTAAAATCGCGATAGAATATGTCGTAGGCCTGTGCCACCTTGCTGAAATCCTCCATCGCGTCCTGCACCGTACACGTTCCCGCGTAATAGATGGGGAAAGCCTGAAAAACCGGTACAAGGGGCACTCTGTCCGGTTCGACCAGTTTGGTTGCGTCCATCACCCTTTTTAATCTGGCATCGTATACCGCCTGAATATTCATGGTAACTACCTCCTGTCCGTCGTTGGATTATTTTGTTTTTAGAAAACTTTAAAAGCGAATTGTACAATAATGTTGCCATTATTGTATCAGATTTTACTAATCGCGTAAATAAGCGATGATGCTGTATAGTGCTGATTTTTAGCACAATACTGGCAAATAAAAAAGCGGAAGGTATACGCTCCCGCAAAGATTTTTAAAGTAAATTATAAAAGCTTTTTAGTCTCCTTGCCCACGCTGCCGGACCCCAGCGTGATCACGATGTCGCCGGGAACGGCGTGCTCATCGAGGTAGGCGCTGATCTCCTCAAAGGTGGGTATGTATGCGCAGGGGGAATTGGGTGATATGGCGGCCACCAGATCCCGCGCGTGTATCTCGCCCCGGTCGACGTCCCGGCCCGGATAGATATCGGGCACCAGCACCATATCGGCGCTGCCGAAACTTGTCGCGTATTTGTCCTTGAGCGTTTTGGCACGCGTGTAGCTGTTGCACTGGAACACCACCCATAGCTTTTTGTGCGGATAGCGCTTCGCCGCTTCCAGACAAGCGGATATCTCGGCAGGGTGGTGGGCGTAGTCGTGGATCACCTTGACGCCATTCTTTTCGCCCATCAGCTCGAAACGGCGGCCTGCAAGATGATAATGCGAAAGCGCGTTGGCGGCTTCGGAGAGGTTGACGCCAAACGTGTCGTGGCACACCGTGATAGCGGCCAGCGCGTTACTCATGTTGTACCGGCCGACGACGGCCAGCGACACCCTCGCAGACCCGCCCGGGGTCAACACGTCGAAGGACGGGCAGCCCATTGCATCATATTCCTCGTTTGTGGCTATGTAATCCGCATTCTCAAAGCCGTATGTCACCACGCGGCGGCCCGACTGTGCGGCGAGCTTTTGTACCAGTGGATCATGCGCGTAGGCAACCAGCGTGCCGTTTTCCGGCAGCAGCGCCGTGAACTTGACAAACGCCGCGTATATGTCGTCGATGCTCTTGTAATAGTCCAGATGGTCGGCGTCGATGTTGTTAACGAGCGCACAGGTGGGACGCAGCGTGAGAAAGCTTTCCACATATTCACACGCTTCCGTAATGAACGCGGGATAATCGCCGATGGCGACGCCGCCGCCAAGAAAATCTACCATGCCGCCCACATGCACAGTGAGGTTCACACCGCACTCGCGCAGTATGAGCGCGCACATTGATGTGATCGTGGTTTTGCCGTGGCAGCCCGCGATGCCGATCACCGTCTCAAACTGGCGGCTGATCTGCCCCAGCAGCTCCGAGCGCTCCAGCATGGGCAGCCCCAACTCACGGGCGCGGTCGTACTCCGGGTTGCCCGGCTTGATGGCAGCCGAGTAGATCACCAAAGACGCGTCATTCACGTGCTGCGCGTGATGGCCGATGGTAAACGGTATATTCTCCTCTATTAACTTATTGGTAAACGCCGATTCGTTGAGATCCGAGCCTTTCGGCTTATATCCTAAGTTCTTCAGTATCACGGCGAGGCCGCTCATGCTGCATCCGCCGATGCCGATAAAATGAACTGTCTGACCGAGAAAATCCTGCAAACTCACCATAAATACACTCCTGCTCACCGCACAATCTCATGGGTGCCATAGCATTATACTCCAAACAACCGCCATATATCAATAAAAAAGGTTTCTCCCTATTTAAAAAAGGATAACAACAAACTATAATAACATATGAAAAACTCTTAATGAGGTGCGTCCGGATGGAAAAAGCCGACAGGAAAACGCGTCTGGCCGTTGTTGCCGCCATGCTGTTAAGAAGTCCCGGGAAGTCTTATTCTCTCAAGGTGTTCTGCGACATGTTCGGTGCGGCCAAATCGACGATGAGCGAGGATATTGCGATATTGCGCGGTATATTCAAGAAATATGCTCAGGGCGATATCGAAGTAGCGCTGGGAGCGGGCGGCGGCGTGCGATTTGTGCCCGCGCCATCGGTAGACCAGAAGACGCAGATGCTGCAAAGAATCGCTGACCAGCTCTCCGATGCTTCCCGCATACTGCCCGGCGGTTACATCTACACGGTGGACATATTCTCCAACCCGCAGTATGTAACGGCGATGGGTGATATGCTTGCCGGTATGTTCGCCCGCACCAACCCGGATTTTGTGGCCACGGTGGAGACAAAGGGTATCCCGCTGGCGTTCAGCGTAGCGCGCGCGTTGTCCAAACCGCTGGTGATTGCTCGACGAGACCTTAAGATCACCGAGGGCTCCGTGGTGACTATCAACTACTTGACTGGATCCTCCCGGCGCATGATGACGATGTCGATGTCCAAGCGTGCCGTGAGCCCCGGCCAGAAGGCGCTGTTGATCGACGACTTTATCGCGGGGGGCGGCACCGTGCATGCGCTATGCGAAATGATGAAGGAGTTTTCCATTACCGTTGTGGGCTGCGGCACGGCGATCGCCACGAAGCAGCCCGAGCGTAAGCTGGTGGACAACTACCGGGCGTTGCTGGTGCTGGAGGAAGTGGATGCCGCGGGCGAGCGTATCGTGATCCATCCGGCATGAAAATGTTGAACAAACAAAAACCGTTCGGGAAACACTCCTGAACGGTTTATTCTCTTGATGGGGTTACAGACTGTCTTCCATTTCGAGTATTCTGTCCGTACAGCTTTCCAGCAGTCCCAATTCCGAGAGCGCCTGCGAGATGCTGTATCGCATGCGAAAATCCTTGGTGACGAGGAGCGTCTGCTTCAGAGCTTCCCGGCTGATGCCTGCCTTGGTGGCACTGGTGGGCGCGCCGAAGTTTTCGAGGTAGCGGATAATATCACGGTAATCCGGGAGAATCCGGCTGTATTCCTTGTAGGACTCATGCCAGTCGGAGAGCGTGTCAATGCGCCGTTCTTGCTCCTCCCAGCTGATATACCAGTCGGAGTTGACCGACATGATCTCTTCGCCCACGCCCGGCGGGAAGCTCTCGATCAGATATTTGCGCTTCTCCTCCTGCGTCATGCGGGCGGCTTTGACCGCCGATTTGTCTATCTTGGACAGGTCGGCATCACGCAGCATGGAGTGGAAGAGCAGAGAATACACCAGCCCGATGCCCACACTGATGCCGTGCGACGGCGAAGGTGTGCCATAGGCCAGCGATCGCATTTCCCAGAAATGCGACATGTTGTGCTCAACAGAAGCGACGGTGCGCGTATTGCCCACGATCAGCACAGTCAGCCCCGCGAGTATCAGCGCCTCAATCAGCGCCTCCATGCCCGCCTGTGTGCTGGCGAGTATGTCGTCCATCGCGAGCTGGCAGCGCTCTAGTGCCCGCATTACCATCTGCGTGCATAAGGGGCAGAAAACCTCGCCGGTGACCACGCTGCCCAGCTTCCAGTCCACCAGCACGTTGTATTTGGCGACCATATCGCCCAGACCAGCCGCCTGCATCAGCTTGGGAGCGGCGGCCAGTATATTTGAATCAAACATCAGCAGCCTCGCGGAGCTGCCGTATACAGTTATTTTCATGCCGTCGATCATCATCGCGGAGGTGATGGAAGTATAGCCGTCCATAGAGGCTGCGGTGCCGAACACCGCAAATGGCAAATTGTTTAAAAAGGCGCTGCGCCGTGTGAGGTCGGTAACGACGCCCGATCCGACCGCGAGCAGAAATGCCGTTTCTGCGTCGATATACGAGGTGATGTAGTCCGCCATTTCAGGCGTGGGTTCTATCTCGCTGCCCGGCAGCACGCACAGGCGGCAGTTAAAGCCGTCGTGCTCCAGATTATCTTTTATAGTTTGGGCGGCCACAGCCAGAGTGATGCTGTCTGCCACAATCAGCACATTGATGCCCATATCAACGCTGCGCAGGCACGTGCTGCATTCGTTGATAAGACCCGGCTTTATGTATATGTCCATCTCGGGCATTTGATGGCTGAGTGAGCAATCGCAGCTCAAGTTTTTCAGTTCCAGTTTTCCGTCTCTGCGAATGATGTCTGCGTGCATATATGGGTATCCTTTCAAACCGTTTTGCCCCCGTCGCGGCATGAGTTGTCTTTATGATTTTCGACAAAAGCACCCTGTTATTATAGACCTTTTTACCCTGCTGTCAAACATCAAAACTATTACTGTCGGTTTTACATTGTAGGACTACAATACATGTTGTTTTTCGTGTGTATGAAGTTGAATGGTATGTTAAACCACAAATACACTCTCATTACGGTAACTGGTTGCATATTATGCAAAGAGAGGCGTTTGCATTATACGTTAAAATAGATTTTTACACATCTTTGGCCATCTTTTGTAGCAGAATCCCATTTTTTTTATATTATATACTATAACTCAATGGAAGAGGTTCTGATACTATGCCTTCAATAATATTAACACCAAAGGGTGACACTTATATATCAAGATGTCAGGCGAATGCGAATTTTTCCAAGCAGGAGTTTCTGGTGGCGGGACTGGAATACCGCAGGAAAAATATATACAGGAGCTTGTTAAAGTTCGACATACCTGAGTTGCCGCGCGGATGTGAGTTTATTAAAGCCATTTTAAGGCTTTATGTAAAAGAGCTTGTATGCGCAAGTGATGTTTCGATTAGGGTCGATAGGATCACCTCTAATTTCAATACCAGCACGGTCACGTGGAATACAGCGCCGCCGATGCTCCCCACATCTACTGTGGTTACAGTGGATTATCGCCAGTCAGAAGACTTTGTTGAGATAGATATCAGCGGGCTGGTAAGGGATGTACTGTGCATGCATGGAACTTTTCTGGGTATTGGATTGACGGAGGTGCACGACGGAAATGGGATCGCAATATTTGCCAGCACGAACAGTAAAGGCAATAAACTGGATCCTGCAATGAGTATTCAATTTATCTGCTGCTCGGGCCCGACGGGTCCGACGGGCGCAACGGGACCGACAGGTGCAACAGGTGGGACAGGGGCGGCAGGTGCGACAGGCGCAACGGGCGCAACAGGCGCAACGGGTGCGACAGGCGCGACGGGTGCAACAGGAGCGACAGGCGCGACAGGCGCGACAGGCGCAACAGGCGCGACAGGACCGACAGGGCCGACAGGGCCGACAGGACCGACAGGGCCGACAGGGCCGACAGGACCAACAGGACCGACAGGGCCGCAGGGTGACCCGGGCGGACCGACAG
>JAEZHF010000079.1 GCA_023416745.1 Bacillota bacterium | reverse complement strand
CGGGTGCGCCGTACGTCACCAACGTTGCCCCTGTATTCTTGATGGCAGTGGGCGTTGTGTCGTCCGGGTCCACGCTCATGCCGCCGGTACAGACGATGAGGTCCGCGCCGTTGTCGATATGCGCACGAATCGCGGCTGTCATGCGCTCCGCGTTGTCGTCCATGTACGTTCTGCCCAGTATATCCACGTCGTATTCGGACAGCTTAGCCTCTATAACCGGCCCGAACGCGTCGGGTATGCGCTTGTGGTACACCTCGTTACCCGTGATCACCAGCCCCGCGCTTTTGTGTTTGAAGGGGAGCACCCGCAGCAGGGAATCGTTTCCCGCCGCTTCCACAGCCCTGTCCATCTTTTCCTGCGCGATCACCAGCGGTATCACACGCATGCCCGCGAGCTTGTCGCCTTTGTTCACCGGCGTGTTGCCGTGGCGCGTTGCGATGATGATCTCGCCCAGAGCGTTGACGCGGTCCAGCCGCTGCGTGTCCACCTTAAACAACCCGTCTATGTAGCTATACAGATCAATCTTTCCTTCGCTGGGTTCCGAGGCCGTCATGTGCTCGCTCATGCAGATGCCGCGCAATATCTCCGCCGCATCGTTCTCGTGCAGCATGCCCTCCTGCTTCTCCCATACGTATAGGTTATCCTTACCCAGCGACAGCAGCACGGGTATGTCCGCCTCCGTCACGATATGCCCCTTGCGGAACGCAACGCCCTTTTTCACGTCCTTTATGATCTGCGTGATGTCGTGGCACAGCACATGCCCCACGGCCTCCGTCGTTTTGATCAGCTTCATCAACGGCTCCTTATGTAAACGTCTGATTATGCGGTGGCTACTGAATTTCAATATTCGTGGATTTAAATTATTCTAGCATTTCTTGATCGCATAGTATGTTGCCATAGCAACGCTATTTAGCAATATAAAAGCCATTTGCATTATATGACCGCAATAACGATACCACCTAACCAACGTAGGGGCGGGTCTCCGGGCCGCCCGCGAAACTCCATGAATGTAGGGGCGACCAGTGGTCGCCCGCCGTGGACAAAACAAAACAGCCTCCCTCTATATCCCGCTCATAACAGAGCGGACACCAGAGAGAGGCTGTATCTTGTACGTTTTTCCTTATACCGTCGGCCACCTGGACTCGTTCTTCATTCCCGTCTTCTTCAGCACCGCGAGTATCTTCTCGCGCGCGTTGTCGATCACGGCCTGCTCGTTCATCGTCAGTATCTCACGGTCCTTCACGATGTACTTACCGTCGATGATCACGTTGTCCACGTCGGAGCCTTTGGCGGAGTAGACCACCAGCGACACTGGGTTGGTGTTGGGCGCAAGACGCGCGTTGTTGCAGTCTATCGTGATGAGGTCCGCCTTCTTTCCCACCTCCAGCGATCCCAGCTCATCTTCCTTGCGCATCGCGATCGCTCCGTTGATGGTCGCCATCTCGATGGCGGTCTCCGCAGGTATCACCAGCGGGTCCAGCAAACGGCACTTGTGGATGATAGCCGCCAGTCGCATCGCGTCGAACATGTCATAGGCGTTGTCGCACGTCGGGCCGTCGGTACCCAGCGCCACGTTCACGCCCTCCTCCATCAGTTCCGGAACAAGGCAGAAGCCGGACGCCAACTTGGCGTTGCTGGCCGGACAGTGCACCACGGTGGACCCGTTGCGGGCAAGTGCCTGCATGTCTTCCTGCGTCAGCCAGATGCCATGCGCCATCATCGTGCGGTCGGTGAGTATGCCAGCGGACTCCGCGAAATCCCCCGGCTCCTGACCGTACTGGCCCCGCATCAGCGCCACGTCCTGCTTTACTTCACAGAAGTGTATCGCGATGCCCATGTCGTGCTCGCGCGCCGTCTTCCCCACCTTCTCCAGCATCTGCTTGGTGGTGGAACCAACAGGGCGCGGCCCCAGCCATATGTTCACACGGCCGTCGCCGTCGTTCTCTCTTCTTTGTTTCCAGTCGATGGCCTGCTGCAGGCACACGTCGCCGTCCTCCACCATGCCCTCGCACATGATGTTGTCCCGGCTCGCGTACGTCGCAATATCCATCACCGACTTCGCCAGCACGCCGCGCATGCCGCTTTGCACCACGGCGTCCGTGATGCCGTCCAAGCCGTAGCGGGACAGCAGCAGCGTTTCCACAAACGTGGTGGTGCCGGATTTGATCATCTCCAGCAGGCACAGGTCGGTGCTCGCCCGTGCTTCCTCCTCGTTGTAGCTTCCCATCAGCTTCCAGATGCGCTCCGCCAGAAAGTCGATAAGGCTCACATCGTCGGCGCAGCCCTTGATCAGCGCCTGCGTTAGATGCACGTGGCCGTTGATCAGGCCGGGCATCACAATGCGGCCCGACATATCGTGGAACTCGTAGTCTGGGTACTGCGCTTTGATTTCATCCGTCTTGCCCACGGCTTCAATAAGCGTACCGTTCACCGCCACCGCGCCGTCATTAATGATGCGCCTTTGCTTGTCCACCGTGATGACGGTAGCGTTGCCCACAATGAATCCCATTTTGATACCCTCTCTTTCAGTATTGGCTTGGTAAAAACGAGCGCTTAACAAAAGGTGATCTCACGTACCCTATGATAAGCAGCGCTGCTTAGCTTAACGGTTCCGGCAGAACCCCGCAATCAGTCCTTACCGTTCTCCTTCACATCTATGTAGTTGTACAGCGTGAACTTGGATATACCGAAATATTTGGACACCTTGTCGCCCGACTTGGTGATCAGAAACGCGCCCTTGTCCTGCAGGAAGCGGATGGCCTTAATCTTGTCCTCACGGTTCATCTGCGACACCGGCTTATTGACGAGCCGCACCGACTGGTCGATGAGGTCATTCAGCAGGCCATTCACACCCTTGGTGATGCGCTCCGGCTTTTCGTCCTTCGCGCCGATGAAACCTTTAAGCGCGTAGTCCATCATCATGAAGTTGGTGATGTCGTAGTTGATGGCGAATATGCCCACCACCTTCTCGTTGTTGTCCCGAATGTAGATGGTGGTGGACTTGAGCATGCGCCCGTCCTCCGTCTGCGTCAGATAGTTGACGCGATCCTTAAGCTCCTCGGGCTTCTTGTGGCGCGACTCCAGCACGATATGCGACGGACCGTCGCCCACCTTGCGGCCCGTGACGTGGCCGTTTTCGATGTAGATGATGGTGTGCTCCTCATCCTCCGTGAGGTCGTGGATCACCACTTCGCAGTTTTCGCCGAAGTGTCCGGTAATGCCCTTGGCGAGCTGGATCCAGAAAGGCTTGTAGAAAGCTTGGTCCATATAAACACCTTCTTTGAGTGCGTTCAATGCCGTCTGCTGATTCATCTTCGTTCTGTCCGACCCCTATTCACAGTATTTTATGTATTATATCACATATCTTGATTATATCACATATCTTGGTCTTCGTGGATATTGTGGCGTATGCGCTGGGCGATCTCGCGCCCGGTCTTAGTCGCCGCCACGCCGCCCTTGGCTGTCTCGCGCAGCTCAAAGGGCAATGCCCGCCCGACCTCCTTCAGCGCGTGGATCACCTCCCAGAGCGGTATCACGCTGGTGATGCCCGCGAGCGCCATGTCCGCCGCGGTGATGGCGTTGGCCACGCCCGCCGCGTTGCGTTTGGAGCAAGGCACCTCCACCAGCCCGGCCACCGGATCGCACACCAATCCCATCATGTTCTTCAGAGCCATGGCCGCCGCGTTAAGGCTCGCGTCCACGCTGCCGCCCGCCATCTCCACCATCGCGGACGCCGCCATCGCGGACGCGGAGCCGATCTCCGCCTGACAACCGCCCTCCGCCCCGCTCACCGTCGCGCCGTTGGCGATCAGTATACCGATGGCCGACGCGTTGAACAGCGCCCGAATCAGAACCTCATCGGACAGCCCGCGCTCCTCACCCACCGCGATCAGGCAGGCGGGCAGCACGCCGCACGCGCCCGCCGTGGGGCACGCCACGATACGCTTCATGCGCGCGTTCTCCTCGGTGACCGCAAGCGCATAGGCTGTGGCTCGCGCCATCAGTTCGCCGCCCAGCGGTTTTTGTTCCGTTGCGTAGGCGTACATTTGCTCCGCGTTCTGTCCGATCAGCCCGCCCATGGAAGGCCGGGTGGATTTGACGCCCGCTTGCACGTTGCTCTTCATCACATCCAGCGTCAGCTTCATCTAATCCGCAATGACGGCCGTTTCCGTTTCGTCTCGCTCCGCCTCGTGCCGCATCGCCAGCTCGGATATGCTGATGCCAAACTGCGTGGTCAGCGCCTCGATGTCCCGCTGGCGCGCATACTGATACTGATACACTGCTCACTTGCTCCTTTAATACAGCTTGGGTATATAGATCACGTACATATCTTCCAGACCCCTCAGCGCCTTGAGTACGTCCGGCGGTATCGTTTCGTCCGTCTCCAATATCATGTACGCCCGGTCGCGCTTGCCCTGGCGGTACATGTTCATGTTGGCGATGTTGACGCCGCTGTCCGCCAGTATCTTCGCGACGCTCAGCACCGCGCCCGGTTTGTCCAGATGATCCACCACCACGGTGTTGTACTTAAGGCTAATGCGCAGCGCAGTGCTGTTGATGCGCGTGACGATGATGTTGCCGCCGCCGATGGACGCGCCCGTCACGCTCATCTGCGCGCCCTCGTCCGCGTTGCGCAAGTCGAAGCGCACGAGGTTGGGCTGCGAGCCCGTCTCCTCCTCCATCGCAAAACGGTAACTGAAGCCCGCATCCTTCGCTATCTCCAATGCGTGCGTCAGCCGCTCATCGTCCGGTGCGAGCCCCATCAGCCCGCCCACCAGCGCCTTGTCGGTGCCGTGGCCGCGCAGCGTGGCCGCGAACGAGCCGTATACGTGGATCACGACGTCGGTGATCGGTTTGTTGAATATAGCCCGCGCGGCGTTGGCCAGTCGGCAGGCGCCCCCAGTGTGCGAGCTGGACGGTCCGATGATGATGGGCCCCACGATATCAAAAACGCTGAAATTGTTCTGCATTTTCCTAATATCCTATCCGCATTTGTTTTATATTCCTCTTAAATGATATAATAAACCAAAAACGAAGGAACTAACAATGAAAAATATCGGCTGCATACTGCTCGCTGCCGGAGCGGGCGCCCGCTTCGGGGGCGGCAAGCTGGGTGCGTTGCTGGACGGCCGGCCGGTCGTCGAATACATACTGGAAGCCTTGAGCGAAGCGCCTTTCGGACGCCGCGTCATCGTCGCCGCTAATGAGCATATGCTGTGCACCGCCCAGGAGTTTGGCTTTACCGGCATCGTGAATGGCTGCCCCGACCTCGGCGTCAGCCTCAGCATACGCCTCGGGCTGGAACTGATGGACGGCACGGACGCCTGCATGTTCTGCGTGGCGGATCAGCCGCTGCTCAAACCCAAAACGCTGTCCGGCATGCTGGACGCTTACGAGCCGGGCACCATTCTGGTGTCGGCCCACAAAGACCAAAGCGGCAACCCCGTCATTTACCCGGAATTCCTGTACGGCGAGCTGATGAGTCTCGACGGCGAGGAATCGGGCAAAACGGTGGCGTGCCGCCACGAGAGCCTGCTGCGCACGTTCCATGTCGCGGACGCGTCCCAGCTTGATGATATCGACACCCGGGAGGACCTGATCGCGATGGAAGCGCGCCTCGTCCACCCGGATGCCCGTTAGTTTAGCCTAAAACTCTTGTATACTTGCCGTGCCACGCCCTTATGGCTTCCCCTCGAGGGGAAGCTGGCCGACGAAAGTCGGACTGATGAGGTGTAACGCCGCAACAGCGAGAACCGACACCTCATCCGCCCCTGCGGGGCACCTTCCCCTCAAGGGGAAGGCTTATCTTCTCTCAATATCTCGGATACTTGCCGTACCACACCACGTCGCGGTAGTTCTTCGTATCCGTGTCGCCCTCGGTGGAGAACATGATCACGCGGGAGGATGCATCAAGGCCGATCTCTTTCGCGAGGTCCGGACGGTTCTTCATGATCTCGTCCACGAGGCCGGTGCCCACCGCGCCGGATTCACCCGCCACCACGCGCGGGTCACCCGCCAGCGAGTTACCGAGTATGCGCATGCCGTTTGCCGTGAGCACATCGTCGCAGGCAAAGAAGCCGTCCGCGAAGTTGCGGATGATCTCCCACGATATCGGGTTGGGCACGCCGCAAGCGAGGCCCGCCATGATGCTGTCCATGTCGCCGTCCACGCTGCGCGCCTTGCCGTCCGCCGCCACGCCCGAATCATAGTAGCACGCCGCCTGATGCGGCTCCACGATAAATATCTTGGGGCACTTGTCGCCGTAGTGGTTCACGAACACGCCCGCCATCGCCGCCGCCATTGAGCCCACGCCCGCCTGCAAAAACATGTGGGTGGGCAGCACGCTGCCCAGCTGTTCGATGGCTTCTACGCCCATCGTGGCGTAGCCCTGCATCACCCATGTCGCCACCTGCGTGTCGCCTTCGCTGGCGGTGTCCAGCACCACTTCCCAGCCCTTTTCCACGGACAGGCGGTTCACCTCGCGCACGCACCAGTCGTAGTTGTCGTCCGACACGATCACCGTGCCGCCGAACCGCTCGATCGCGTCGATGCGGTCCTGCACCGTGCCTTTGGGCATGTACACGATGGACTTCTGGTTGAACTCATGCGCCGCCCACGCGACGGACTTGCCGTGGTTGCCGTCCGAGGCCGCCGCGAACGTTAAGTCACCCAGCTTGCGCTTGACTTCGTCGGACTTCAGGTAAGTGAAGTCCACGTCGGCGATGCTGACGCCCAGCTTGCGGCAGATGCTGTTGGCCACGGCGTACGCTCCGCCCAGCAGCTTGAAAGCCTTCAAGTTACCGCGCTGGGACTCATCCTTCACGCACAGGCTGCACAGCCCCAGGGACGCCGCGAGCGCGTCTAATCGGGCCAGCGGTGTCTGATTGTATTTGTCGCCCATCGACTGGTGGAAGCGGTAAACCTTCTCCACTTCCTCCTCGGAGAACAGCGCCGTCTCTTCGGTATAGACGCTGTTCTTCATCGCATTGGGAATGTATTTGATCTGCTCCATATGTTACGCCTCGGCCACCAGCTTGTTGAAGCTCTTGATCAACTCATCCAGCTCTTCG
Source organism: Bacillota bacterium (assembly GCA_023416745.1). Lineage (GTDB taxonomy): Bacteria > Bacillota > Clostridia > Christensenellales > SZUA-584 > SZUA-584. The sequence goes on along the minus strand of JAEZHF010000079.1, from coordinate 15,415 downwards.
GTGTGCGTCACGATGTCCGTCCAGTAGCTGTCGTCGTCCCACTGCGCCAGTATTTCTTCGTACGTTTTGCCCTGCTGCTCCACCCAGGTGTAATACTTGAGGTTGTGCACCGCCTTGCGGTCGTAGTAGTTCAGCTCCTTTAAGTAGTCGATGTTGATACCGTCGAAGAAACGGGCATTGACCGCGTGTGCCGCAAAAGCGTCGAACGCGCCGCGCTCTTCCGTCAGCTCCGCCAAACGGCTCTCGTACATCGAGATGGAGTCGGTCAGTATCGTCACCACCACGTCGTCTTCCTTGAGCTCGAAGTATTTGGCATACTTGATGGCCGCGACGAGGTTAGCCGCGCCCGAGATGCCCACCCAGCCAAGGCGGCTGATGACGTCTTCGGAAACGCCCTTGTCACGCAGCAGCTTCAAACCTTCCGGCTCGTTGAACATGCGAATCCACTGCATGGCGATTTCGTCATCCACGGCCACCGCCACGTCGGTGTTCTTCACGTTGTGTATCCACGGTATGTGCTTGTCGCCGATGCCTTCGATGCGGTGCGCGCCGAAGCCGTTGTTGTAGATGGTGGGGCACTGCAGCGCCTCCGCTGCCGCGATGCGGCTCTTGGGGAACAGCTTCTTCAAGTAGTCGCCTGCCGCGATGGTGCCCGCGGAACCGGTGCTGCTGATATAGCCGTGCAGGTTACCGCCGACGGCTTTCAGCATTTCCTCAATCGCGCTGCCCGTCACTTCATAGTGCCACAGGTAGTTGCCGAACTCCTCGAACTGGTTGAATATCATCAGATCCTGTCCGGAGTTGCGCAGCTCCCAGCACTTGTCGAATATCTCTTTCACGTTGCTTTCGGTGCCCGGCGTCTTGATGGTCTCGCCCGCCACCGTCTTGAGCCATTCAAAGCGCTCCTTGCTCATGCCCTCGGGCAGTATCGCGATGGAGTCGCAGCCGAGCAGCGCCGAATCGTAAGCGCCGCCCCGGCAGTAGTTGCCGGTGGACGGCCAGACAGCCTTCTGCGTTGTGGGGTCGAACTGACCCGTTACCAGACGGGGAACGAGGCACGCGAACGCCGCGCCCACCTTATGTGCGCCCGTGGGGAACCACTTGCCGCTGATCGCCACGATCTTGGCCTTCACGCCGGTGATGGCTTCGGGAAACTCGATGTAGTTGACACCGCCGTAGCCGCCGCCCTTCTCCGTCGCTTCATTGTGCCAGTTGATGCGGAACAGGTTGAGCGGGTTCACATCCCACAGCCCCACATTTTTCAGCTGGGCCTTGGTGTTCTCGTCGATCAGCGCGGGATTCTTCATCTGCGCGAACGTCGGTATTTTGATATTGCGCTCCTTGGAGCGTTTCACCGCCCGTTTCAGGCGGGCCTGGTCCATCGTCAGGTCGATCAGTTTGTATTTGCTCATTGCTGCAACTCCTTTATACTATAATATTTATTTTCTTATTTAACGCTGAGCATCGGTCTGCCGCGTTTGATAAACCGTCCCCGTCCCTTTTGACCGGCAAATTCATTATGCCAGGCGACCACATCCCCTCTGGATATGACGCAGTCGATGCTGCCCTGCATTCTGATCCCCTCATACGGCGTGTAATCCACGTTTTCATGCAGCCGGCCGTGCGTGACCGTGTATTGTTTGCCGGGATCGATGATCACTATATCGGCGTCGCTGCCCGGACGGATGATGCCCTTTTGGGGGTACATGCCAAACAGCTTCGCGGGATTAGCGGAACATATTTTAGCGAACTGCACCGGCGAAATGCGCTCCTTCATCACGCCCTCCGAGAACATCAGCGGGAAACGCAGCTCCACGCCGGGCATGCCGTTAGGGCACTTGGTGAAATCGCCGCCGCCCAGTTTTGTTTTCAGCGTATAGTCGAACGGACAGTGGTCGGTCGCAACAGTGTCAATGTCGCCCTTTCTTATGTCCTCCCACAGCAGCGCGTTGTTGGCCTTGTCCCTGAGCGGCGGGCTTAAGACGTACTTCAGCCCGTCCTCCCGCTGGTAATACGAGTCGTCCAGCAGCAGATACTGCGGGCACGTCTCCGCGAACAGGTTCTTGAGGCCGTTCTGTTTCGCGAGGTTAATGTATTGCATCCCCAAATGACCCGAGAGGTGCACGATGTACAGCGGCGCGTCGCCCGCGACAGCGGATATCTGCGTCATGCGGCTGATGGCCTCGGCCTCGCACGGCTCCGGACGGCTGACAGCGTGGTATTTGGGCGCGGTGCATCCGCTTTCGGACAGCTCCCTGCGCCGCGTGTTCACCAGTCCGTCGTTCTCCGGATGCACCGTGATCATCACGCCTAGCTCCTTCGCGCGCCGCAGCACCGCGTAGATGTCCTCGTCGCTTATCTTGAAGCCGTACGTCATGTATACCTTGTGGCTGGTGATGCCCTCGTCTATCAGCATTTCCATCATATTCAGCACGCCAGAGTCCACATGCTGCATCACGCCATGGAAGCTGTAGTCGATGACGGCGTTGCCCGCCGCCAGCGTATGGTAATGCTTAATCTGGTGATCCAGCGCGCAGCCCGCAGGCCCAAAGCCCGGGTGATCCACGATGGTGGTGGTGCCGCCGCAGGCCGCCGCGACAGTGCCGGTGTAGAAGTCGTCCTGCGCCACCGCGATGCCGACGTCCAGGCACAGGTGCGTGTGCACGTCGATGCCGCCCGGCAGCACGTATTTATCCGCCGCGTCGATGATTTCGCCGCCGGTGAGTCCGACGCCGATTTCAGCAATCAGCCCGTTCTCAATGCGCACGTCCGTATGCAGAACGCCTTCATCCGTGACCACATATCCGTTTTTGATAATCATCGCAGCTTCACCTTACTTTCTGTATGCCGTGCCCTCAAGCGGCAGCTTGGTGCGGTGCACCCCGTCCAGCTTGAAATACGCTCCGGCCACCGCGGGCGCGGTGGGTATGGATGCGATCTCGCCGATGCCCTTCGCGCCGTAAGCGGGGTCTGCCTTCACAGGCGCGCACACAAACTTTACGTCAATCTCCGGCACGGCGTTGGCGCGGAACAGCCCCAGCTTGGCGTATCTCGCCTGTGGCACGCAATCCACCAGCGGATAATCCTCCGTCAGCGCGTACCCGAGGCTCATCACCACGCCGCCTTCCACCTGTCCTTCGGCGCTCTTGTGGTTGATCACCTGTCCCGCATCGTACACGGCGTATACCTTCTCCACCTTGCCGCTCTCGTCCAGCGCCACCACCTGCACGCCGTACGTATAAGCCGCGTGGCTGTACGGATGCTCCTTGTCGGTGGTGATGGGGTCGGTCACGCAGGTGAACTCGCCGTAGAACTCGCGGCCCTCCAGATCGGCCAGCGTGTTGCCCTCGTCCAGCGCCTGCTTCAGGTTCTCGCAGGCCTTGCGCACTGCCTGCCCCGTAAACATCGTCTGTCGGGAGGCCGTTGTGGTGCCCGAGTTGGGTGTGCGTTTAGTATCCGGCACCTCGATCACCATGTGGTCGGGCGTCATGTCCAGCGTGTGGCAGGCCACCTGCAGCACCACGGTATCCAGACCCTGCCCGATGCGCGCGGCGCCGGTGCGCACATGCACCTTGCCGTTCTCGATGGACACAATGCAACGCCCGGAATCCGGCACGCCCACGCCGAGGCCGGTGTTTTTTATGGAACCGGCGATGCCCGCGATGGCATGCCGCTCGTAATCTTCCTTCACGGCTTCGAGGCATTCCTTATAGGCCGTCGTCTCGTCCGCAATCTGGCCGTTGGGCAGTATGCCGCCCGGCACGATGGCGTTGCGGTACCGTATCTCCCACGGCGATATGCCCACGAGCGAAGCCAGCTCCGTGAGGTTGCACTCCGTCGCGAATATGCTCTGCGTCACGCCGAAGCCGCGGTATGCGCCCGCGGGCGGGTTGTTGGTGTACACCGCCTTGCCCTCGATGTCCACGCACGGGTACTGGTACGGCCCCGCGGCGTGGGTGCACGCCCGCTGCACCACCGGTCCGCCCAGCGACGCGTAAGCGCCGGTGTCGGACAGTATGCGCGCCCGCATGCCCGTCAGCATGCCGTTCTCGTCGCATGCGGTGGTCATCTCGATCTCCATCGCGTGGCGCTTGGGATGCACGTTGATGCTCTCCTGCCGCGTGAACTTCACCTTCACGGTGCGTCCGGTCACAAAGGACGCCAGCGCCGCGTGATGCTGCACGCTCATGTCCTCCTTGCCGCCGAAGCCGCCCCCCACCAGCTTGCTGATGATGTGCACCTTGTCGGCGGGCAGGCTGAGGATGTGCATGATCTCGCGCTGCTCGTCGAATATGTTCTGGCCCGACGTATAGATCGTCAGCCCTTCTTCTCCGTTGTTTTTGCATACCGCGCACTCAGGCTCCATGAACGCGTGCTCGGTGAACGGCGTGTGGTACACGTGGCTCACCACATACTTTGAGTTCGCAAACGCCTCGTCCGCATCGCCGCCGCGCTTCACGCGGTCGTGCCGCAGCACGTTGCCCGTCGGGTGCAGCTGGGGCGCGCCCTCCTCCAGCGCCATGCGCGGCGAGGTGAGGGGTTTGAGGGGCGTGTAGCTGATCTCCACCAGCGCCTTGGCGGCTTCGAGGGCTTCCTCCGTCTCCGCCACCACCAGCACGATGCCGTCGCCCACGTAGCGCGTGGTGTCGCCCTTGGCGATCAGCACGTCCCAGTCCTTCGAAAGGTGGCCGCACTTGTTGTGCCCCGGAATGTCCGCCGCGGTCAGCACCGTAATCACGCCGGGGTAGGCCTGCGCCTTGGATATATCGATACCCTCCACCACGGCACGGGGGTATGCGGTTCTCACCGCGCTGGCGTACACCATGTCCGGCAGCTCCATGTCGTCCACGTACTCACCGGTGCCTAGCGTCTTGGCATATGCGTCGATGCGGAACACGTCCTCGGCGATACGCCCTGTGGACTTGTGCTCCGGCACCGCTCTATGTTCGCGGAAAAACTCCGCCGCCATCAGTATGGCGGCAAATATCTTCTTGTAGCCGGTGCAGCGGCAGATGTTGCCCACCAGCGCCTGAGAGACTTCCTTCATCGTGGGCGACGGATTCTTGTCCAGCAGCCCCTTGGCGCGGATCACCATGCCAGGGATGCAAAAACCGCACTGTACCGCGCCCGCGCTGGCAAAGCAGTACGCGTACACCTGCTTTTCGTAGTCCGACAGCCCCTCCAACGTGGTCACGCGCTTGCCGTCCAGCTTCTTCACGGACTGCGTGCAGGCGCGGCGGGATACGCCGTCGATCAGCACGGAGCACGTGCCGCAGGCACCCTCGCTGCATCCGTCCTTGGCGGATTTAATACCCATGTCCTTGCGCAGAAAGCTGAGCAAGTTTTTGTCGGCGTCGGTCTGTATGACCCGCCCGTTCAGTTCGAATGTGACCACTGTTCTCTCCTTACGGGATTAAATATCCACAATCCTCACTGATCGTTCTGATGAACGCTCTGAAGTCATCCGACAGCCGCGCGTCATCCGTCCCGCATCTATATACCGCTCCGCTCTCATCGCGGACCAAAACTTGATCTCCTTCAAACAGCACGCCCTTGTTGGTGCTGTCTTCAAAGCCCTCTTCGCTCCAGAACAGCGTGAACTTATCCTTGTAAGGCAGTCCCGTGTGCGGGCAGAAGAAGCCGCAGTTGCCGCACTCGTTGCACATGCCGTCCACGTGCACGATCTGCGGGCGTCCGGCAACCAGCACACCGACGTTGGCACGGTTGGGGCATACCTCGCAGCATATCTCGCACACCGCGTCGCAGTTCAGGCAGCGCGCGGCGTCATTGGAATCATCCATGCTGTCCGTCAGCACGGCGCGGCAGCTCCTTATCACTTCCGGGTCCGCCGGGCGGGACACGCGCACAAAGTCGTGCGAGAGGCCCAGCTTGCCCAATATATCCTTGGTGATGCGCTTGCTGTCCGCCATGGCTTCCACGATGGTGGACGCGCCCCGGCGGCAGTCGCCCGACACGTACACGCCATCCAGATTGGTCTGGCAGCTCTGTTCGTTGACGGCGGCGTATCCGCGCTTGTTCTGGTCGATGGCGCTGCAGGAGAAGAACTCCGTGTCCACGCGCGCGCCCACCGCGCTGATCACCGTGTCGAAGCTCAGCTGCTTCATCTCGCCCATCGGCTCCACGCCACGGCGTCCGTCCGCGCCCTTCTCTCCCAGCTTCATGACCTCCACGGTCAGCAGGCCGTTCTCATAAGCCACGGGAGCCAGCAGCTCCATGAATTCCACGCCGTCTTCCAGCGCCAGACGTATCTCCTCCGGCTCCGCGGGCATGAATTCGCGCGTGCGCCGGTAGACGATGCTCACCTTGGGCGAACCGTTGGCGCGCAGTGCGGCCCGGGCGCAGTCCATCGCCACGTCGCCGCCGCCGATCACCGCCACCGATTTGCCGAGGTCCAGCTTGCAGTTCGCTTGTTTCGATTTCTCGAGGAAGTCCAGCGCGTCCACGGTGTATTCGCCGCCGCGCTCCACGGGGCAAGCGCCCTCTTTCCACGCACCCGTCGCGATGATGACAAAGTCGTATTCCTGCTTGAGCCGCGCCACGTCAGTGTCCGTCACACCGAACCGGAACCGGACGCCCGTTTTCACCGCCAGCTGGTAGTCGAGGTCGATCGCGGCCTGTGATATGCGGAACTCGGGGATCAGATACTGCACCACGCCCATCGGTTTTTCGCGCCGGTCAAACACCGTCACGTCCACGCCGTTGCGGCGCAAGTACACGCCCGCCGCGATGCCGCCCGGACCCGCGCCGATCACCGCCACCTTCTTGTCCGTCCGCAGCAGTGCGGGCACGATGCCGTCTATGTAGGTCTGCTGCGCATTCTGCGAAGCCAGTCTCTTGGCCTGCCGAATCTGCAGCGGTTCGTCGTAGTCGATGCGCGTGCACTTGGTCTGGCACGCATGGCTGCATATCTCGCCCGTCACTGCAGGCACGGCGTTGTCGATCGCGATGATCTCAAACGCCATCTCATAGTCGCCGCGCGCCACGCACTGCAGATACTCGGGTATCTGCTGCTCGATGGGGCAGCCGCCCTGTTTGCACGGCGCTTTGAAGCAGTCGAACAGCGGCAGGTTGGAATCCGTCTTGCGGGACTTCACCTCGCGCGCGTCCTTGGCAATATGCTTGTCGGTCAGCACGCTGTCGGCCAGCTCATTGAGAGCCGCCACGTCGATGCCGTTGCCTTCATAGTTTGCCCGCTCGGCCTTTTCGCTGAGCTGCTTGGAACGTGCGTAGCCGCCCGGCTTCAAAATAGTAGTCGCAAACGTCACAGGTTTGATGCCCGTCTTGAGTATGCTCTCCACGTTAAACGCGTCCGCGCCGCCCGAATACGAGATGGGCAATGCGCCGTCAAAGTGGTTGCTGAGCTTGCGCGCTACGTTGATGCTGATCGGGAACAGCGACCGTCCCGACATGTACATGAACTCGCCGAGCAGCTCTCCGTCCTTGATCATCACCGGGAACGTGTTGGTCACCTTCACGCCGAAATTCAGTCCCAGCTGCTTTGCCGTATCCATCAGCCGCGCAATCAGCGCCACCGCGTCGGGGAACTTCAAATCCTGCTCGAAGTGCCGCGTGTCGAAGGTGACGTAGCCGTAGCCCAGCTTATCCAGCAGGTCGCGCACGAAGTCGTAACCCAGCAGCGTGGGGTTCACCTTGACGAACGTATCCATCTTCTTCACGGTGAGGAAGTAATGCGCGATCTTCTCGATCTCTTCCGGCGGGCAGCCGTGCAATGTGGACAGCGTGATGGAGGACGATACGCAGGCGGGAATCGCCTCGACGTCCGCCGCCGCAACGTTCTCAAACAGGTCGAGATTATCCAGCAGCCACGCGCGGCAGGCTTTAAATACTTCCGTACCGCTCGCGTCCTGCAGGTTGTTAATGTAGCTGTCGATTTTCTCGGAAGTGATGCCTTCAAAGTCGTAGCCCACGCTCATGTTGAACATCACGTCCGGCTTTGCCGCAAGGCCGAATTCCTTCATCGCCACATGCACGGCGAACCAGCCCTTGACGTATTCCTCGTAAGCCTCCTGCACCGTTAGCTCGGTGGACCATTCGACGTTGTAGCCCTCGTCCTCGGCGTTGATGCACGGGCGCGCGATGCACTTGCGCAGGTCTTCGCCGTCCATCGTCTGCACCGTTTTCAGTTCCATGAAACGCAGCCCGCCCACGTAGGACGCGAGCAGGTTCTGTGCCAGCTGCGTGTTGGGACCAGCGGCCGGTCCTAAAGGGCTGCCCAGCGCCTGCCCCAGCACCGTCGCCATATGGCCGGATTTATTGCGGTAGAACTTATTTTTATACACGCCGAACACGCTGTTTTTGCCGCGGTATTCCGCCGCCATCCAGCGCATCAGCTGCTCAAAAGGCATCGGCATCATGATCTCGCTCATTGCAGGCTCCCCTTCACTGTCATGTAATATTATGCTTGGTTATGCTCTCTCCCAGAACTTCTCCGCCAGCTCGCGGGACTTAGCAAAGACTTCCCTTTCGTCCGCCGTCAGCAGTTCGCGATCCTTCATCACGAAGCGTCCGTTTATCATCGTGGAGCGCACGCTGCGGCCCATCATGCCAAACAGTATGTGCGACGATGTGTTGCCCGCCGTGATGGGCGTGGGCGCATCGTAGTCCACCACGATGATGTCCGCATAGGCGCCCTTCTCGATCACGCCCAGCGGTTTATTGAAATAGCGGGCGCAGATTTTGCCGTTGTTCGTCAGCAGCATCTGCGCGCTTTCGCCCCAGCCCACGCTAGGGTCGCCCAGGTTATGCTTGTGAATGATGTTGGCCACCTTGAAGGATTCCAGCATGTCTGTGGTGTAGCCGTCCGTGCCGAGCCCAATCAATATACCCTTCTCCATCATGTGCAGAGCCGCCGAGCAGCCCACCGCGTTGCCCATGTTGGACTCCGGGTTGTGCACCACGACGGTATCCGTGTCTTTCAGTATATCCATCTCGCGCGCGTTGATGTGGATGCAGTGCACCGCGATGCTCTGCGGTCCTAAGATGGCGGCGTCGTTCAGACGCTCCACCACGCGCTTGCCGTATTTCTTCAGGCTATCGAACAGGTCGTCGATGCCCTCCGCCGTGTGCACATGGAAGCCCGCACCGTTCGCTGCGGTGACGCATTTGTCCAGCGTCGCTTCCGACAGCGTGAACGAAGCGTGCAGCCCAAACAGCCCTTTGACCATGTCGCTGCTCTGCTTGTTGGCATACGCGATGAAGTCGGCGTTCTCCTTGATGCCTTCGTCCGCTACCGTCGAGCCGTCCCTGTCGGACACCTCGTAGCACAGCGAGGTGCGCACGCCCAGCGTTTCCGCCACCTCCGCGATGGTGAACAGGCTATCCTTCACGCAACCGGCGCTGGCGTGGTGGTCGAACATCGTGGTCACGCCGTTTTTGATGCCGTCGATGTACGTGGTGTACGCGCTATACTCGATCTCCGGCAGTGTCAGCGCCTTATCCACGCGCCACCACAGGTTTTCCAGTATCTGCGTGAAGTTCTTGGACACCTTGCTGTTTTTCAGGCTCATGCCGCGCGCAAACGCGCTGTAAATATGACCGTGAGTATTGATCAGCCCCGGCATGATCACGCCGCCCCGCGCGTCGGTAAACGCGCCCTGCGGGTACTTTTGTTTCATCTGTGCCGTTGTGCCGTAATCCGCTATCGTTGTTCCGTCCACCGCGACGCACCCACTGTGTATCACGGGCTGCGACGCGTTCTGGGTGATGAGCACCCCGTTGCCGATCAATATCATCGTCGTTTCCTTTCTTTCCGATGCGGTTTAGGTCTAAGACCTTGGCGGCTCTGCCGCCAAACCACCGCTCAAGGGGCGCGCCCCTTGAGAATCCCATCATGGAAATGCCACTCGGCATTTCCAAAACTCTGTCATTCCGATGGAGCGTAAGCGACTGAGGAATCCCATGTACAGTGCACCACAGAGGGGGATGCTTCGCTTGCGCTCTGCATGACAACGCGTTCCGAGCCTGCGATACCCCTCTGGGCACACTCATTTAATTAATCCCACAGGAAAATGCCGAATGGCATTTTCCCACTCTTTTGCTTCTTTTCTTAAAGAAAAGAAGCGGGTGCTTGGGGCCCCCGAAAAGCAAAGCTTTTTGGGGTAAAACCGAGGGCAGCGCCCTCGTAAATGGTTCCGTTACGGCACAATTACGGTGCCGGTCTTGCCTTCGATACCATCCATCAGCTTGTCGAGCGACGTGATCAGCGCCTTGCAGGACGGCTTATCCTGCACCACGCGCATCGCCGCCTTCACCTTGGGCAGCATCGAGCCTTTGCCGAAATGGCCTTCATCGATGTAATTCTGCGCCTCGGCCAGCGACAGGCTGCTCAGCCACTGCTCGTTTTCCTTGCCGTAGTTGAGTGCAACTTTTTCAACTGCTGTCAGTATAACAAAGTAATCCGCGTCAATCAAATGCGCGAGCTTGGCGCTGGTGAAGTCCTTGTCGATGATGGCTTCCACGCCTTTGAGCCGGTTGCCGATCTCCTTCACCGGAATGCCGCCGCCGCCGCACGCGATGACCACCTGCCCCGCCTCCAGCAGCGCGCGGATGGATTCCAGCTCCACGATGCGCTGCGGCTCGGGCGAAGCGACCACCTGCCGCCAGCCCTTGGGGAAGTGCGCCAGATCCTCGCCCATCTGCCGCCGCTTTTCGGCCTGCTCGTCGGTGAGAAACAATCCGATGGGCTTGGTGGGCTCCTGGAACGCCGGATCGTCCGGGTCCACGACCACCTGCGTGATCACTGTGGACACGGGTATTTCCAGCCCCTGATCCAGCAGCTCCTCGCGCAGCATGTTCTGCAGGTCATAGCCGATGTAGCCTTGCGTCAGGCTGACGCAGACCGACATCGTGAACCTGTCGATGTTGTGGTCGATCTTGTATGTGTCGAAGCAGTCGGTCATCAGGCCCACCTGCGGCCCGTTGCCGTGCGTGACGATAACCTGATAGCCCGCCTTCACGAGATCGACGATGCGCTTGCTCGTGTTGCGGATGGCCACCATCTGCTCCGACAGGTTTTCCCCCAAAGCGTTGCCGCCGAGGGCGATAACGATACGCTTATTCAAAAAATCATCCAATCCATCTCGGGGACGCCTTGTCGATCAGGCCTTGCAGCGTCGCACCCGGATCTTTTACTTTGCTCAGCAGGATCATCGCGGCGATGATGTACGGCTTGTTGCCCGCTTCCTTGTACAGCGGCACGCGGTAACGGTCGAACACGGATTCCGACACTTCGCCCTGCGCGCACGACACGCCGGTGATGTCCGCCGGCAGGCAGTGCAGATACAGCGCCTCTTTGTTCTTGGTGAGGCTCATCATCTCTTCGGTGCATTCCCAGTCTTTATGCTGCGCGTTCTGTGCCAGCAGTTCCTTCTCCAGTGCCTTGATGCCGTCGAAGTCGCCGTTGCCGTACATGACGGTGCGCTTCTCCATCGCCGCAAACGGCGCCCAGCTCTTGGGATACACGATGTCCGCGTCCTTGAACGCTTCGCTCATGCTGTTGGTCTTGGTGAAGCTGCCGCCCGAAGCCGCAGCCTGCTTGCGCGCCACTTCCTCGACTTCGCCCATCACTTCGTAGCCTTCCGGATGCGCCAGCGTCACGTCCATGCCGAAGCGGGACATCAGGCCGATCACGCCCTGCGGCACCGACAGCGGCTTGCCGTATGACGGCGAGTATGCCCACGTCATCGCAATCTTCTTGCCCTTGAGGTTTTCCACGCCGCCGAAGTGCTTGATGATGTGCAGCATGTCGGCCATGGACTGCGTCGGATGGTCGATGTCGCACTGCAGGTTCACGAGAGTGGGGCGCTGTTCCAGCACGCCGTCGTCATAGCCCTGCTGCACGTATTCCGCCACGTTCTTCATGTAGGTGTTGCCCTTGCCGATGTACATGTCGTCGCGGATGCCGATGACGTCCGCCATGAACGAGATCATGTTGGCCGTTTCGCGCACCGTTTCGCCGTGGGCGATCTGGGACTTGCCTTCGTCCAAATCCTGAACCGTGAGGCCCAGCAGGTTGCAGGCGCTGGCAAAGCTGAAGCGCGTGCGGGTGGAGTTGTCACGGAACAGCGAGATGCCAAGGCCGCTGTCAAATATGCGGGTGGAGATGTTGTTCTCGCGCATCTTGCGGAGCAGCTCCGCCACCTGGAAAACGCCTTCGATCTCGTCGTCCGACTTCTGCCAGGTCAGGAAGAAGTCATTGAGGTACATATCCTTCAAATTCAGGCTGTTTATTTTGTCGATCATGTTTTTCATATTACGTTTATCCTCCGCTTATATTATTTGTTGTCTTTTTTGCTGTAGCATTCGGGCAGCGCCGCGTACACCGCCGCGCACTTCACGAGGTCGGCCTTCCAGGTCTTCTCGTTGGGCGCGTGCGCCTGCGCTTCCTTGCCGGGGCCGAAGCCGATGCACGGTATGCCGTAGCGGCCCATGATGGACACGCCGTTGGTCGAGAACGTCCACTTGTCCACGAGGGGCGTGCCGTACATGCCTTCGTACGCGTCCACCATGGCCGTTGTGGTGATGTGGTCCGCCGGGGACACCCATGTCGGGAAGTAGCAGTCGGTCGGGTATACAAGGCCGGTGTAGGCCGGGCGGTCGTATTTGTACATGGACACCACCGCTTCGTACTTCTGCACGGAGGGCAATGCGCGGATCTCTTCCAGCGCCGACTGGTAGGTCTCGCCGTCCGTCAAGCGGCGGTCGATGGAAATGGCGCAGCTGTCCGCCACCGCGCAGCGCGACGGGGATGTAAAGAATATCTCGGAAACGGCCAGCGTGCCCTTGCCGAGGAACGGGTCGAAGTGCAGACGGTTGTTAAGCTCCTTGACTTCCGCCAGTATCTCGCCCATCTTGTATATCGCGTTGTCGCCGCGCTCCGGCGCGCTGCCGTGGCAGGAGATGCCCTTCACGTCCACGCGGATCTCCATGCGGCCGCGCTGACCGCGGTAGATGTTGCCGTCCGTCGGCTCGGTGATGACCACAAACTCCGGCTTCACCTTGTCTTCAGCGATGATGTACTGCCAGCACAGGCCGTCGCAGTCTTCTTCCTGCACCGTGCCCGTCACGAGCACCTTGTAGCCCGCCAGCAGACCCTGATCCTTCATGATCTTCGCGCCGTACACCGCGCTCACGATGCCGCCCAGCTGGTCGGACGCGCCGCGGCCGCCGATCTCCTCGTCCGTCTCAAAGCCCTGATACGGGTCGAACGTCCAGTTGGCGATGTTGCCGATGCCCACGGTGTCGATGTGCGCGTCATAGGCGATGATCTTCTCGCCGTCGCCCATCCAGCCCAGCACGTTGCCCATCGGGTCGATCTCAACCTTGTCGAATCCGAGGTCTTCCATCTCCTTCTTGATGCGCAGCACCACCTGCTCCTCGCCCGCGCTCTCGCCCGGAATGGCGATCAGGTCTCTCAAAAACTTTGTCATCGACGCTTCATAGCCTTCAGCTGCCTTCTTGATCAACGAAAAATCCATTTTAAAATATCCTTTCGTGTTTTTACAATATACAACAGGGCAATATTAATATTGCCCTATCCCATGCAGATATGTTATTATTTGAAGTGTATATCCTGTCGTCGTGCGCATCCGTCACCCAACTCCTCAATATACAAAAATTTTTTAAATCCCTAAATTATTTTTGACACTCTGAATGTACCACTTTTACACCGCTTTGTCAAACGCCTGAAGGGCGGTATCTAAAATTTTTTTTGATATTTATTTTGAGGGTGCGAGAGGGGGGCCGTCTGAACTTCACCGAATAAATGTTTTTGAAATAGAGGAATATTTTGTGATTTGTCGAATTTTGTGATAATTAAAACTATCTTATTTTAGGATCAAAAGTGGAAGAATTAGAAACCGTACAAAGCAACTTAGATAGATTTAAGTTATTAACTGAGAAAATTTTAGTCAGTTGGAATGACTATGAGTTTTTTTTAGATTTTGTAGTTGAAAACATTAATTATTATCTTAAGTCACTGCCCTCGTATGAGGGATATCTAAAAGATAGATTAGTAGAAAATCAAGATAACACGATTTGCTTATGTAACAAGATAATAGAAGCTATTGGTCACTACTTTAAAGGAAAAGTTGTTCATTCATATGAAGATATGAAACAAGCCTTTTCTTGCATTAAAGACATTTTGGCAAGAAAAAGTTCTTCGCGATATACATTTAACGGCGAATTTGGGTTCAGAGGTGCAGTTATCAAACCCACCGAACCAGTCCCATCAAGAGCGCGCATGTTTCATATGCCATTTGAAAATAGGCATTTAGTTCAAGACTTTAGATATAGCATACACGGACTCCCTTCAATCTATTTAGGACGATCAATTTACGCTTGTTATTTAGAACTTAATTGTCCATCGCTAGATAACTTTTGGGTCTCTTTATTCAATTTTTCACAAGATCCCAAGAGTCCATTTGGATCAAAGCAATACATAAGCCTTATTGATTTAACAATCTGCTTCGAAAAGCATAAAATGGATATTTTAATAAGTCATGTGAAGAATGATGAGGAAAGCTTAATTACCGCCTTAGATCAGTTGGCTAATGACATACTTTTATGGCCATTGATTATGGTGTGCTCTATTCCATGCAAATATCCCGATGCGAGCTTCAAACAAGAATATATAATACCTCAGATTCTTTATCAACTTTGCAGTGATTATGATGAGCATATAGGTATTAAGTATATTTCGACAAAAGCAAAGTATTTTGACGGCAATAATTACCCACATCCTATGGAAAATTACGCATTGCCAGCACATGATGCAAGGAAAGCTGGGTACTGCCCTAAGTTAGCTTCCAAACTTGTATTAACCACGCCTATAACCGCCAGCATGTGCAATACAATTGAGATTGAATCAAACAACGGTTACTCTTCACTTGGATTTCCGATCATTAGCAGTATATATAAAATCTATGAAGACGATAAAACCATTTTATTGCTAGATAAAATGACTACTTATTTTGATAAACTCATCCACTCAATTATGGAAGATAGAAAAATCGAATTACTAACACCACTTTTTGGGTGGTAGCGCTCGATCACGCTGTCATGCAGAGCGTATCGAAGCATCCTCCCCTCAAGTGCACCCCCATGGGATTCCTCGCAGGCTCGGAATGACGGCATGGGGGTGTGATCGTGCACATTGCGATATAAACGTTTTGCGATAAAGGTATATTTTATGATTTGTTAAAACTGTAATAATCTTTTCCCCTAAGATGAATAGATCTAATTTATAGATGGAGTTAGTATAAAAAGGTAGACACGAAAACTCGTACCAGAGATAATTAAAAAGGAGGTACGAGTATGGCAGGTAAACACTATACAGATGAATTTAAGAAGGGCGTCGTTCATTTGTACATTAACG
>JAEZHF010000071.1 GCA_023416745.1 Bacillota bacterium | reverse complement strand
ACCATGGGGATGCCCAGTCTGATAATTGGCAGTAACAATTCCTTGCTCCGTATCTTTGATTATTTGTTCCACCCGTTTTATATCACGTAAAATCAAGTCAACATGATACCCGTTTATAACTAACCATCCGCCGCCATTAACCCAATCACCCCACGCTCCGGGAGGTACAACAAGGTCGTTTCTATTCTCATCATCCAATTCTGTAGCAATTTGATTAATCGCTGTCAGGTCAAATGATTCTGAATTGTAATAGATTCCGATATCAATATCAGAATCCTCTGTATGGGTGCCTCTTGCACGTGAGCCCCCTAGTACAATGCCTTCTATACAAGACAAAGAGGATAATTTCTCTGTTACTAATTGAATGATATTATCTACCATACGGACACACTCCTTTTATCAATATCAAAAGCTACATTTCTTGAGGTTTGTGAGGTTTTTTGCATCTACTTTTAGCCGTTTCCGGCATTGCTTTCAAATTTGAGTAACAACCCTTTTTAGAAAAAAGGCGAGTTAATATAATTTACCTGTCAGTCAGATTACATCCATACTATCTCCTCTGCTACTGCTATATATAAAATTGATTTAAAACAAACATGTGGGCAAAAGCTTTTGTTATTACATCTTGATCAAATTTGTCTGCTCGAATTACTGTAAACATATATTCTTCTAATTGCATATATCGTGCTCCTCCTTAAATAAAAAAGCAGTTATTATAGATGGGGATGGCATGGTAAATTTATCCGCTAATGTGATTTTCATCATAGCCAATCCTTGTATTGCCGAATAAAAAAACTCCGCTAATTCATAGGGACTTCCCAAACGAAATTCACCGAGCTCTTGCCCTCTTTTAATAAGATTGGAAGTAGTATGCAACATCTTGGCATCTAGTTGAATAATTTCGTTTTCTTTATGGTCAGATATTCCTAAAAAAAATGATTGTGTCATAAGAATTAATAAATTAGCTAATTCATCACCATTTATCATGTCGTCATAAACTTCGCTGACAAATTGTTTGATTAATTTCTTAGGTGAAATATCTTGTTCGAATAAATCCACAATCCTTTTAATACCATCAAGTGAATATACAACTAATTCATTAAATAATTCTTCTTTCGTCTTGTAATGACGATATAAAAGTCCAATGCTAATGCCTGCTAGATCCGCAATATCCTGAACATTTGTAGAACCAAATCCTTTTCTAACAAATAATTGCATAGCTGCTGATTGGATTTTATCTTTTGTTGCATTGCGCATTTCTTCAAACTGCTCTTTAGTTCGGGGCAAAAGTATTCCTCCTTTTTGGATGAGTATATTTTCACTCATTATATAATATCGTAATATGTTTGTCAATATACTATTATGAAAGTTTAAATACTCTAGTGGGATTAAAAGTTCACTCGTTATCTATTCTGTGCACTCAACCTTCAAAAATACAAAATAACAAAAGAGTATTAATATTTGAACCTTTCGACAAAATCTATCCCTAGTTGTAAGTCGAAAATTTCTCAAACCTCAAATTTCTACTCTAGATGCACTTATACAAAAATAGTTTATATTTTTTTATAAGCGCTCATTGCAAAGAAATGAGCAACAACTATTATTGCTATACACCAAGCAAGGTCAACCCAGATATCATTTCCTACTGGTTGGTTTGCTAATAAATTACGAATAGCTTCTACGACAGGTGTTACAGGTTGATTTTCTGCAAAAGCGCGTACTGCTGAAGGCATAGTATCTGTTGGTACAAAGGCAGAACTTATAAATGGTAAGAAGATGATTGGGTAAGAGAATGCACCTGCGCCATCTGGTGTTTTAGCAGCAAGTCCTGCAATTACAGCAATCCAAGTCAAAGCAATTGTAAAAATCCCAAGAATTCCAAATACCGCTAACCATTCTAAGATTCCTGCTGAAGAACGGAAACCCATTAATAATGCAACAAGTATAATAACTACTACAGAAATTCCATTAGAGATTAATGAGGTTAATACATGTCCCCATAATACTGTAGAACGAGCGATAGGCATAGAGTGAAAACGTTCAAAGATACCACGTTGTTTATCTGTAAACAATCGGTATGCTACATATGCAATCCCACTACCAATAGCCATTAACATTATACTCACCGGCTGGTTTTCGGCAAAGGCGCGACTGACTGCATTGATTCGGTTGGCACAAACGCCGAACTGATAAACGGCAGGAAGATAAGCGGGTAGGAAAAGTTGCCTGCACGGTGATTTTGCGAAGCGTCTGCCTTTTACTTTGTTTTATCTGTAACCTTTTTCATGGCCTTGTTAACTTCTTTGTTAACAGATTCTTGATAGATGTCAGCATAAGTTTTTGAATCTTTGACTAGATCGTCGCAGAAAGCCGCTACGTCTCTGCCCGTCACTTCAAGCACGCCTTTTCCCAAGGCTACGCCCTCTTCAAAAAGATCGATAATCCCTGAGAGCAAACCTATCCCGTCCGTTAGCTCCACAGGCCCAACCTTAAAGAGGTATTTTTGAATCTCTTTATAAACAATCTGATAATCTTCCGGGAGCGCTTTGACACGTGCCACGTGTGCTCGCCACTCTTTTTTGCCTTCGATGATATCTTGTATTCTCATTTAATCCTCCATGTCCC
>JAEZHF010000053.1 GCA_023416745.1 Bacillota bacterium | reverse complement strand
AAGGTGATAGCGGAATACATCCGAAACCAACTTGAAGAGGATCGGCAGTACGAACAGCTAAAGATGAAAGAGCTGGTAGACCCGTTTACGGGTGAGCCGGTGAAAAAGGGCAGATAACGAGGCCCCCTTTAGGGGCTAGCCTGTGAACAAGACGCGGTTGGCAGATTTTCAGAGCGCCTTGAGGCGCAGGCTAGTAATATGCCCTTATAGGGCTGATGCAGGCCACCGGCTCAGCCGGTGGTTATGACTTCCGGAAAGACTTGAGAGCGCAACCGGCTTGCGGTAATATATGAATCTGAGATACAAAAGGAGGCGATATCATGGAGCATTACGGCAGTGCATCGGATAGCGGATATATAAAGGCAGCACCGGGCATCAAACGAAAAACGCTCATCTATGGAGAGAACACGCTGATGACAGAGTTTCTGCTGGAAAAGGGCGCAGACCTGCCGATGCACAATCATCCGCAGGAACAGACGGGATATCTGGTCTCCGGACACATGGTGCTGACCATCGGCGGCGCTGAATATGACATCAGGCCGAGAGATTCGTGGCTGATACCAGGAGACGTGATCCACGGCGCAAGAATAATAGAGGATTCTGTGGCGATCGAAGTGTTTGCGCCAGTACGGGAGGACTATCTTCCTTAATTTGCTTGACAACACGCATCCTCCGTCCTATTATATAACCACTGGTAATTACCAACGGTTATATTAAGGTCCGGGAGGTGCAATATGTCAGATTATAATAAGGCCGCTGGATAAGGAAGACAACTTGCAGGTGATGGAGATATTCAACTATTATGTAGAGAACAGCTTTGCGGCATACCCGCAGGAGAAGCTGCCGCTGCCGTTCTACGACATGTTGCTGGCGTCGTACCAAGGATATCCGCACGCGGCGGCGGTTACCCGCGGCGAGTTGGCGGGCTTCGGGGGGCTGCGTGCATACAGCCCGATATCCACGTTCCGCAAAACAGCAGAGGTGTCATATTCTCTAAGTCCGGTACATACAGGAAAGGGCTTGGGTTCTGCCCTGCTGCAGCATCTGGCAGATGGCGCAACGCAGTCAGGCATTGAATGCCTGCTGGCCAGCATCAGCTCACTCAATGAGGCGAGTTTAAGGTTTCACGAAAAGCACGGGTTTGAACGCTGCGGTCAGCTTAAACGCGTCGGGTGTAAGAACGGTACGGAGTTCGACGTGATATACATGCAGCGGTTTATATAGAGGCACTTATGAAAAAGGGCATTACAAAAGAGCATATCGTGGACGCAGCGCTGGCTCTGGCCGACGGTCAGACGATGCCAATGCATACGGTGGGATTCCGTGATATTGCAAGACTGGTGGGCTGCGCCCATACCAATCTGTATAATTATTTCGACTCGTATGACGCGCTGCTGTGGGCGGCACAGGAGGAGATACTGCGCCGTCTGCAGTCGGCGATTGAGGTGCGGCTGGAGCAGGCGGCGGGCTTTTTTGACGCTCTGGAGGCTTTTTTCGGTGGCATGCTGGATATGTATCTGGCGCATCCCGGATGGTTCTATCTGGCATGGCATGAACGCCTGCAGACACCGCGGCCCAAGTCACATTATGACCTGACAGTAAGCACGGTGGATGCAATGGTTGCGGCGCTGACGGCGGTGTTTGAGCGGGCAGGACAACATGTGGACGCGCAGGACATGCGCATGAACTTGCACAACGTTCACGCCTATATCCACGGGGAGCTGTCTATCTATCTGGCGGGCCGAGGTTTACTGCGCGAGGAAGTGCCGTTCCGCGAATATACGGTGCGGCAGGCGGCGCGCATGCTGCGGCTGCTGGCAGACGGAAGGCGGTGAAAGGCATCATATGGATATCTGCCTGCTGACGGAAGGAGAGCTTTCCAAACTGACTGGTGTGTCGAAACAGGCAGTGCGGTATTCTCCCCTGACTTGAAATTCAGTTGGACATCAGGCTCAGCATTGCATTTTGTTTTTCATGACGGCAGACATATGCCAGTATGCCAAAAATCAGCGCGAGTATACCGCAGATGAGACTTTGAACATAGAGTTGAGAACCCATCAGCGCAAGCGCGTTGGTGAGCACGCACAGTATCCATGCAGGTATCACTGAAAAAAGTACAGGAGCGACCCTGTTGTCCAGAGCGCGGCTTGAGTAAACAACGGCAAATATAAACAGTACATTGACCTCGTAACCAGAACCGAGACCCGACTGTGCGCCGCCCAGCCTAAGCACCAGAATGAAGCCGGCGAACACGGCAATTACGGCGCTGGCAACATAGGCGAACAGTAAGGAAACGTGACGGAAATTCTTTTCTCTTTTATGCTGAGGCTGCCCAAGCGGAGTAAGCAGCACGAGAATAAAAGCAATAACAAATGTGATAAATATCAGTAAGAATGAAGCGGCCGGAATATCCTCCAGGGATGGATGAGATCCTGTTAAATACTTTCCGTTTGAGATCAACAAACTGATGCTGTATGCCAGCGCCCCTGTAATAATAGTGATAATGACGGCCGGTACTCGAAAGTAGACCGAAAACATACCGTTGATCAGACCGATAACAACGCTGACGGTCATCGCAACCAACAATCCTGTCCAAACCGAACCGGCGGACAGGCTTATTGACGAGATAATAACAGCTGACAGTCCCATGACCGACCCGACGGAGAGATCCGGCCCTTTGGCACGCATAGACAACACCACAGTAAAGCCGATGGCGGACGCAACGGCGAATTGCTTCAACAGGTTTAAAATATTCGCGAAATGAGTAAACATGGGTGAGGAAACGAAGGCAAGGATATGGACTGCGATCAGCAGCACGCCGGTGAGGACCAGCCCCACGCCGCTGTTGCGAAAAGTTAAGCCATTGCCTGTGGGCGGTAGAGACGGTGCATGTGGGGTTGGCGGAGCATTATCAGGAGCAGACGAAGCTGCAGCGCCGCACACAGTGCAAAAAGACGTGCCTTCGGGCAGTTCGTTACCGCAACGTGAACAATACGTCATAACAGGGAGCCTCCTGTCTCACAGTTATTGTGCTGTGTATGGTACAATTATACTTTATGAATTGAGCTGTGACAATCCTATTATAGCGCGGCATGCTCATGGCAGGGGCTTCGGAAGAAGAAATAAAAACAGAGTTTTCGTTTCTTTGAGCTATGGATCACAAACAGGCCTCCGCTCAGGCTAATGAAATGCAGGGCAGGGCAATACAACCAGTGGTTTCAAATATCCATTGGCGCAGTGAGAGAGCATGCATAATGGATTAACAAATCCGGAACAACGTAATATTTATATTTATGCCAGAATATGACTAGCAAAAAGAAAAAAGCTCTGAAAAAATCAGCGCTTTTAACAAATCCATCTCAAGTTGAAAAAGATAAACATCGTGTGCCACGAATGTTATATCTTTTCAGTATGCATCGAAAATTGCCCGTTAAAGTTCAAGCGTCAGGTCGATCATGACTCCAGCTTCTTCTGCAAGGCGGATCACGTCGGCGGAAACCTTCGTACCCTTCTGTATGATGACTTGTCCACTCTGATTGAGTATATCATTCTTGACAACCCGACCGATCATATAATCCTGCTGTTCCTGTTCTAAAGTTGAAACGATACCGTCAGCCGCTTCTTCTTCAGCATTGACAAACAGCAAATTATTGGACAGAGCGAGCATGTTGGATCCGGGGATTTCCGCTCCGTTGTCAAGCTGGACAGACTTGATTTCGCCCGTTTTCTCATCAAAAACGAAATCCTTGATTGTTCCAAGAACGTTGCCCGCCGACGCAATGCATCTGATGCCCAGCAAAGCCATTCCTGCTTCAGTCAGGCCATTGGCAACAGCGTTTGCGATGCTCTGCGTGATAACATAATCCTTACCTATGCCAACGACATCGGCAACTTTCAGCTCGCGAAAATCATATCCGCCTGTCGAACCCTGAAGAATGAGTGACTTGACCTTGTTCGTTTGCGGATCTACCACGATATCCCGAACGATCCCATACTCAAGGCCTTCTTTAATGCCCATGAGCGGCAGGCCAGTCACCTGAGATGAACTTTTCATTTGTATTATCCTCCTTATTTATCTTGAGAAACATCTCTTCCCTTTAGAACTATTTTATTCAGGGCGGGATAGCTGTCTTTTGAGATCAGCTCTTTTTTGAATTCAACTCCGTCCTGATAATAAACGCGATAGACCTCCACCTGGTATCCTTTGCGGGCTTTTCTCACAGTCTGCGTAGAGCCGACGGGGAGCTTATTCGAGTAAAGAACCTCGGTAGCGCCCGGCTCAATCTCCTTGACGATTTTATTCTCTACCTTGATAGACATACCTTCTGCCAACGGCTGCCCGAACAGACTGACCGTAAGCTTTTGGTTCTTGAATTTCGCGCTGATATAAACGCTGTGATCCGAGTTGTTTTTTATTTTCAGATCCTTATCATTCCAATTGAGCGTGGAGTCCTGACCGACGGGGAGATAGACAGAGGGCCAGGTGTGGTTGACGCGCTCAACGATTTCGAGATCCGTCAGTAGAGCAGCATTGTAAAGAGTGCCTGCCAGCTGGCAAATACCGCCACCCACCTGATCGACCAGAATGCCATCGGAGATGGCTGATGCGGGCTTGTAACCTTTTTCCTCGGTCCTTTGTCCAGCAATCTGGTTTACAGACAGTGTTTCGCCCGGCTTTATCTCAAGGCCGTCGACGGCTGAAGCAATCAGTGAAATATTCATGTTCCGGTTCTCATTATATTCCGCTATTGTCTCGAATGAAGAAATTTGCATAGTATTGCGTTTCAGATCGTCAACAGTGACAACGGGAGGAATCTCTTCGCTGACCACCTGTATACTTGAACTGTCTTGCTGTTCCAAAACGGACAGTATGTCGCTGAAAAGACGGTCAGCAGCCACTTCGGTTCCAGATTGCTCTGCCGTGTATGTAAATGTCGATGTGTTTTTATCGAAGGTAGCCGAAGCATCAACAGGGGAGGACTTGAATTGACCAGCGTATCGCTCGACAGTGCTGCGCAGAAGGCTTTTGTTGATAACCCGTTCGGACTGAAAATTGACACCGCCTGACAAATAAGAGGTTTTGTTAAAGCGCTGTTCAACGGTATCGTTTTGCAATTTATTATAATTGTATGCTTGGCTGATCGTCTCTTCGGTATTAAATGAAATACCCAATTCACCGGCGCCGAGTTCTTGGATGTCTCCGTTGTAATTGAGAGAAACATTAATTTGCGACAACTGCTGAGCGGCGTTTGCCTGTACAGCATCACTGCCCTCAGACAGGCTCATCTCAGAAACGTTGATACCGTCTATGAATACGCCTTTTGCGAAAACTTCGTTATTGAGCAGTTCTGTGACCCCGACGAAGCCGCAGAAAAGGAGGAACGAAATAACAACGCCGCTGACAAGCAGCACATTGCCCAAAAACTTCTTATCAATTAGTTTGCCGCCCCTACTGTTATTCATGATATCTTTCTGTTTATGTTGTCTAATTTAATCAATATTTGTTTTAATTTTAGCTTATCTGATGGTTCAAGTATATACATTTTATTCAAAACTTCCAACCATTTTTTCCGGGCCTGGTCATATTGTTCTGAAAGAACGAGACACTCCATCAACAGTATATCCGCATGCTTTTGCTTCGCCAGACTGGACGGGCTGCTCAAGCATGCTGTGAGCAGTTGTGCAGCATATGCATATTTGTCATCTCTCATCAATTCAACAGCCTTATCAAGCACAAGTGAATATTTATCCGAAATAAGCGGCGACACATCAGCGGCTGCCACGGGCTGCTGGATCGGCGTTTCCTGTGCAATTTCGGCAGGCTCTTCGTCTGCCTGTGCGTCAGCGGCTGCTTCGGGCTGCTGGACCGGCGCTTCCTGTGCAATTTCGGCAGGCTCTCCGTTTGCCTGTGCGTCAGCGACTGCCTCGGGCTGCTGGACCGGCGCTTCCTGTGCAATTTCGGCGGGCTCTTCGTCTGCCTGTGTGTCAGCGGCTGCCTCGGGCTGCTGGATCGGCGCTTCCTGTGCAATTTCGGCAGGCTCTTCATCTGCCTGTGCGTCAGCGGTTGCCTCGGGCTGATGGACCAGCGCTTCCTGCAAGACATATTCGGCCTTTAATTCAGCCGTAATGGCAACTGCTTCAGATTGATGAACCGGCTCGTGTGCAGCAAAGGAGGCTTCGCCCAAGTCAGAGGGGTCGGCCTCAGGTCTTTGGACGAACGACATTTCTCCGGGTATGGAACCGGGTTTAAAAGAGGCTTGAGCCGGCTCAGCCTGCCGTGCTTTATCAGCCCGGGCTGAACCAGCTAGGCCCATGCTGCCCGACGAGGATTTAGCGGCTGGCGGATTGGCGTTTTTGGCGGCTTGCAGCATCGTTTTATTGAGCCGGGTGACCTCAACGGTTCCGACAGCTTTGGATTTTACTTGTCTATTGGCACCCGTACGAGAGACGCGTACATTAGCTGGCTGCTTCAATACATAACTTGCCGATCCGGCGTCAAGCTGAGGCAAAGGTTCACTGCGCAGTGACACCGCGTTAACCAACAGACGAAGGGCAATATAAATAACGATAAAGAAGACGGCCCCAATAGAAAGAGTCATTAGCATAGACCGGAAGCTATCAAAATAAAACGGATAATACAGGACAAAACAGGCAAAAGCCCCTGTTAACAGTATCACGATTGAACCAATAACAGTATAAACGACATCCTTCTGATTGATCAGTATATTAATGATAACCCCAGCCAGCGCACCAAAACCCAGTATAATCACATAAAATAACAATGAGTTCAAGTCCTCTCTGATATATATGAACAACTCGCATTGCGCGGAAGAAACCTCATTATTGCTTTTGGAAACCAAAAGACCAGCCAAACACTGTCGGTTCTGACTACCAAAACCATACCCCTGCCTGTATTCCAAGGAGTCAATATATCGGCAGGCTGTTAAAATCAATATCAACAATAATATATATTTGTAATTATATAATATGGCAAAAATAAAGTCAACTTATGCATATATTTGTAGAAAAATGATTATTAACACATATGAAGAAAACTTAAGCAGATGGGATTTCATAATAAGCAGCCAAAGGGGCAACAACAAAAAACCGCGTATCCAAATGATATGCGGTTTATGGTGGAGATAGCTGGATTCGAACCAGCGACTTCTCGCATGTGAAGCGAGCGCTCTAACCGGCTGAGCCATACCTCCTAGTCAGTGCAGGCATTATTATAATATATTGGACAACGTTATTCAACCACTTTTTTTGCTGTTTTATATTCTCGAAGAAACCACCTCAAAATAGCTATTGACTTAGAGTTAGCGCTAAGGCTTATGATATTAAACAACGAAGCCGTAACGAACAGGTGAAGGGCGCAGAGCGTTAGTTTAAATATAAGCATTTCGGAGGGGAACGATGAAAACAATTAAGCTGGGAAAATCGGAACTGGTAGTGCCGGTGATTGCTGTTGGTTGTATGCGTATCAACCGGCTGGATAAGTCTGAAGCGGAACATTTTGTACAGACGGCACTGGACGAAGGTGCGACTTTTTTTGATCATGCAGACATATATGGAGATGGGACATGCGAGGAAATGTTCGCGGAAGCGATCCAGATGAATGGTACAGTTCGCGAGAAGGTAATTCTTCAATCCAAATGCGGCATCCGAAAAGGTATTGCATTTGATTTCTCCAAGAAACACATACTGGCGTCTGTAGACGGTATTCTGAAGCGTCTGAAAACGGACTATCTTGATGTGCTGTTGTTGCACCGTCCCGATGCCCTGATGGAACCGGAGGAGGTGGCCGGCGCATTTGATATACTGCAGGCAGCTGGCAAAGTGCGCCATTTTGGCGTCTCCAACCTTAACCCCATGCAGATTCAGCTGCTGAAGAAGTTCGTTAAGCATCCGTTTGTAGCCAACCAGCTGCAGCTTAGCATCACTAATGCAACGATGATCTCCCAGGGACTGCATGTCAACATGCAAGACGAACGTGCTGTGAACCGCGACGGCAGCGTGCTGGATTTCTGCCGCTTGAACGACATTACGATCCAGCCATGGTCGCCGTTCCAATACGGCTTCTTTGACGGCGTATATCTGAATAACGATAAATTCCCCGAGCTGAACGCCAAGATCGACGAGATAGCCGCCAAATACAATGTGAGCAACACCACCATGGCGATCGCGTGGCTGCTGCGCCATCCGGCCAGGATGCAGCCGGTGACAGGAACGATGAACGTTCAGCGCCTCAAGGATTGCGCCAAGGCCGCGGACATTATGATCACCCGCGAGGAGTGGTACGAGATATATCTGGCGGCCGGGAACATACTTCCATAAACAGATTGCTCCCATACTCAAATATCTCCCAACTAAAGACCACGTCGTTAAGACGTGGTCTTTGGTATTTTCCACTCAATGTATCCATAAGGTCTCCAAACATCTTAATGCAATTATTATCCTTTGCTGACTGCCATGAATCATGGCGATTCAAGGTTTTGTTTATGACGACAAGATAGATATAATAGGCGATCCTGTTTTAAAAATTTCTTGACATTTGAAGTTTATCCTAATAAACTTAACTAAGTTAAAATATTAGAACTAAGTTAAATGAGGGCTGTAATGAAAATATCAAAAAGAGAACGTACTCAAAAAGAGATCATGGAAGCTGCAAAAGCTATCGTTCACAGTAAAGGGCATGAAGCCGTCACTGTTCGATATTTGGCTGAGGAAACGGGATATTCGTATACCAACCTTTATTATTATTTTAAGGACTTGAATTCGCTCCTCTGGGCATTACGCCTTAATATGATTGAAGATATGATTACAGAGCTTACCGATGTATCAATTCCCCGAGAAAATTGGGTGGAAGACATTCTAGGCGCTTTTTACAGCTACGTGGACTATTTTTTAAAGCACCCGAACGTCTTTAAGTTTTTTTACTTTTATCAATTTGTTCAACCGGAAGGGGATGACAGTTATCAGAAGCTCGAACAACGGTTTTACGGTATATGGCAGGCTTCTTTTTACAAACTGATCCGGGAAGGTGTTATTCAGGCCGAAGATGTTGAAATCGTCGCCAAGACGATCATTTATGCCCTGCAGGGAATGATCATGCTAAGTTTCTCATCCAATGGCTTGCAAAGAGAAGGCATTAAAGATGAACTTACAAAACTTGTGAATTACTTATTCAAAATAAATAAGGGAAATAATTAAGCGAGGTGTTTCTTATGAATCAAGGTTTTAACTTCCGGCCACTTCTTCGTATTGCCTGGTATTTGGCTTTGGCGATGCTCATTCTGATACCGATACAGATTGTCGTATATATTATCGCACCGCCGCCGGCTACCGTTACGGGTCTGTTTGAACTCTTTCAACGAAATCCGTTTTTAGGGTTGATAAGTCTGGATTTTCTTTATCTGTTTAATAACATCATTATCGTTGTAATCTATTTAGCTCTCTCTGTTATCTTATATCGAGAGAGGCCCTCGGTCATACTGCTGGCGTTGTTACTGGGTCTGATCGGAGTTGCCTGCTATTACCCATCCAATCCCGCTTTTGAAATGATGAACTTAAGCAAGCAGTATTTTCTTGTGCAGCCAGAGCAACAAGCCATATATCTGGCAGCGGGAGAGGCTTTAATGGCTGGTTATTCGGGTACTACCTTCAACGCATACTACGTGCTCAGCACCGTGTGCTTGCTGATGTTTGCCTGGGCATTGATCAAAAGTCCCCAGTTTAAAAAATCCGTTGGTATGTGGGGATTGGCTTCCGGGTTTTTCATGATTATACCCTCATCAGCCGGTATGTTGGGAATGATATTTTCTTTGCTATCCCTGATTCCATGGGTGGTCTTTGTTGCACTTTTAATGGCTCACTTCAGGAAACAACTTAAGAATAATGACTTAATAGGGAGGCTGTGATGAGAATTGGTATTATTGTTTTAGCTATCATTGATAGACTTCGTGCCCTCCCCTGTAAATTATTTGAAGAGATTTTTACCAAGTAGTGTGCTTTTCTCCAAATGTGATATCCAAGAATAAAACAAAAGCGTCGAAGCCCATTGTTTCAACGCTTTTTGCTTTGGTGGAGAATATGGGATTCGAACCCATGACCTCCTGACTGCCAGTCAGGCACTCTAGCCAACTGAGCTAATCCCCCATTTGAATGCGGCATTAAACATTTTAATATTTAAACTTACGGCTGTCAACCTATAAATTTATCATAAATGACACCAAATTTTTGTTATTTGTTTTTCACGCAATAAGAAAATGTGATGATTGATGTGACTATCTTACACACTTGTACTGGGCTGTTGACCGCTTGAACGCCCTTATGATATGCTTAGGGCAAGTAAATAAGCCCGACATTCTGGTACCGATAAGGATAATAGGGAAAACGGTGCAATGCCGTTGCAGCCCCCGCTACCGTATGGCAGACCGATAAGACACAAGTGCCACTGAGGAAACTTGGGAAGGCGTCTTGAAGGAATGAAGCCGAGCCGGTAAACCTGCCTGAATGTTTTGTCGCGAATTCTTCGGAGGGAAGATGCAGACGGCCGCGTAACAAGCGGTATAGCCCTTGAGCATCCAACGCCCCAGGGCTTTTTTGATGGAGAAACATCCTGTTGTTTTCTCTTCGTGGGACATATTAATCCATGGAGGAAGAGAGTATGAAAAAACTGTTTTTGATCGTGTTAGCCGTAATGCTGGCGGCTGCTATGCTTATTGGCTGTGCGCCCAAAGCGAACGAGGAAGCGCCGACGCAGGCCCCCGCAGCCACGCCGGTCCCCAAAGATTTAATGGAAGAAAATACCGACGCGATGGGCAGTGAGGTGGAAGCCGTGGATACCGCGGATATGCGCATTATCTCCACCGCGCCGAGTGCGACGGAGATACTGTTCGCGCTGGGGCTGGGAGATAAAATCGTCGGCATCGACGTCAGCTCCACTTATCCGCCCGAGACGGCAAACATTGAGGTGGTGGGCGACTTTAACGGCTTCGACGTTGAGAAGGTGATATCGCTGGAGCCCACAGTGGTGTTTGCCGGCAACGGCCTGCAGAATGAGGATATCGCGAAGCTGAAGGAAGCGGGCGTGGGCGTGGTGGCCAGCGAAGCCACATATTATAACGACATCGCCAACAGCATCACGCTGATCGGCAAGACGGTGGGCAAGGAGGCCGAAGCGGCGGCGCTGATTGAGCAGATCGCACAGGTGGAAACCGCCGTGAAAGAAAAAGCAGCTACTCTCTCCGAGAAGCCGTCCGTGTACTACGTGATGGGCATCGGCGAATACGGCAACTGGACGTCTGGCAAAGGCAGCTTCATCAACACCATGATCGAGATGGCGGGCGGCGTCTGCGTGACGGCGGGCACCGATAAGGAGTGGCTGGAGTATCCGGTGGAGCAGCTGGTGACGGACGACCCGGACATACTCATCGTGTCGAACTGGGTGATGGAGACTGATCTCGTCGCGGCGGTGGGCTATGCCGACCTGACCGCAGTCAAGGATAAGCACTACTATTTCATCAACCCGGATATCAGCGAGCGGCCCGGCCCGCGTGTCGGCGAGGCGCTGCAGGCGATTCAGGCCGACATTGAGCAGTATCTGGCGGAGAAGTAATGGATAAAACGCGCGCGCGCAAACTGAATATCACAATCTCGGTGCTGCTGCCGCTGGGTGTTGCCGCCTTTGCTTCGGCGTTCCTGTTCGGCAGCTCGGGCGTGAGCCTCAGCGATCTGCTAAATGTGATCGGCGGAACAGCCAAGGAGAGCACGCAGATCATTTTCTTCAGCATCCGGCTGCCGCGTGCGATACTGGCGTTCGCGTCGGGCGGCTCGCTGGCCATTGCGGGCGCGTGCTTGCAGGGCATGTTCAAAAACCCAATGGCGGATTCCTATGTAATCGGCGTCAGCGCGGGCGCGGCTTTCGGAGCTACGGTCGCGCTGGCGTTTTCCGCGTCGCTGGCGTTTCTGGGTTTCGGTGCGGTGAGCCTGTTCGCTTTTCTGGGCGCGCTGCTCGCCGTGACGGCGGTTTATCGCCTAGCGGCGACGCACGGGAAGGTATCCACGTTTTCGCTGCTGCTGTCCGGTATTGCGATAAGCACGCTCAGCACCGCAATGGTGTACTGCTTCATGATACTGTTCCGCGACAAGATGGAACATATTGTGATGTGGACGATGGGCAGCTTCTCGTCCGCGTCGTGGGACAAGGTGGCCATTGCCGTACCCGCCATGCTGATTGCCGCCGTGCTTTGCATGCTCCACGCACGCGACCTCAACATCATGCTGCAGGGCGACGAGGCTGCACGGCATCTGGGCGTGGATGCGGGCCGTGTGCGGCGCAGGTTGATCGTGCTGACCACGGTGGCGGCGTCCGCAGCGGTATCGGTGTGCGGCATTGTCGGCTTCGTGGGTCTCATCGTACCGCACATACTGCGGCTGATGCTGGGGCCGGATCACCGCGCGCTGCTGCCGGTATCGTTCTTCGGCGGCGGCATATTCCTGCTGATTGCGGATACGCTGTCGCGGCTGGTGCTGTCCAATCAGGAGATACCTGTCGGCGTGATCACCGCGATTATCGGCGTGCCTTTCTTCCTGTTTCTGCTGCGTCGGGGAAGGCGGGTGCAGAAATGAGCGATATTTCCGTCCGCAGCGTGACATATTCATACGCGCCGCCGCGGTACGCGCTGCAGGACGTGAGCTTCGATATCCCTGCGGGACGGTTCTGCGGCATTATCGGACCCAACGGCTCGGGCAAGACCACGCTCTTAAAGTGCATCTCGGGCTACATCAAGCCGGACGGTGGCAGCGTTCTCATCGGTGGACAGGATGTTAAAAAGCTGTCGGCGCGCGAGACGGCGCGGCGCATGGCGCTGGTGCAGCAGCATTCGGCGCTGGAATACGAGTTTACCGTGGGCGACATCGTGCTGACGGGGCGCAACCCGCACATGAGCCGCTGGCGCAGCGAGACCAAAGAGGACTACGCGATGGCGGCAAAGGCGCTGGAGGAAGCAGGCATCGCGCATCTTAAAGACCGGCTGGTGACGGAGCTGTCGGGCGGCGAGTGGCAGATGATGATACTGGCGCGCGCACTCACCCAGCAGGCGGACATCATGCTGCTGGACGAGCCGGTGACAGGACTCGATATCCGGCATCAGGTGCACATCATGGGCACGGTAAAGCGGCTGGCCGCGGAGCGCGGTATATCCGTTGTGTGCGTGCTGCATGACATGAACCTCGCACTGTCCTACTGCGACCAGATCGTGCTGATGAAGGACGGAGCGCCGTTTGCCGAAGGCGAGCCGGCGGATGTGCTGACGCGTGACACACTGGAGACGGTGTACGGCACGAAGATACACGTGTTGTCCGAAGGCGGACAGACGTTTATACTACCTGTGATGGGATGAGAGTTTTGAAAGGTTTCCGTGAAAGATGGCGGAAGTAATAATCCGAATAGTATAAGGTGTGTTAGAGGTTAAAGAGCATTGTGAATATCGGGTATATCCCTGATTTTGTGTAAACTCGAAAAGGTATAAGAAAGAGCAGATTATTATTGGGGCGGATATGCCGGATGACGGCTATCCGCCCTTGGGTGCATATTAGCGGAAACGGCTGGGCATG
>JAEZHF010000049.1 GCA_023416745.1 Bacillota bacterium | reverse complement strand
GCCTCCGCACCACCGCTCAAGGGATTCATTCCTTGAGAATCCCAGCGCGCCCTGCCGCTTCGCGACCGGGCTATTATATTTTCTGTAGCTTTTCAACGGGTAGCCTTCTAAAACTATATGCTTTTCGGAAAATGACGAATGGCACTTTCCTGACGAGTTTCCAAAGGGACATGTGCCTTTGGCGGGATTCTTAAGGGCAGCGCCCTTAAGCGTTTACTCCAACAGCTTCTTGGCTTCATCGTACAAAGCGAATATGTTCTCAGGCGGCATGTTGCCCTGTATGCTATGATCCGGCCCGCAGATATAGCCGCCGTTATGCCCCAGCACGCGGATGCGCTCGCGCACCTCTTTGCGCACATCCTCCGGTGTACCGAACGGCAGCGTCTGCTGGCAGTTGATGCCGCCGAAGAACGTCACATGCTTCCCGAATTCCCGTTTCAGCTTTTCCGGTTCGTTGCCGATCAGGTGCGCCTGCACGGTCTCCCAGACGTCGATGCCGATGTCCAGCAGATCTGCCCGTACCGGCTCAAACGTGCCGCAGCTGTGAAACCACACCTTGAGACCATAGCTTTTCACCAGCTCGAAAAACTTCTTATATGAGGGCTTGAGAAACCGACGCCAGCACTCGGGAGACAGCATCATGCCGCGCTGCGTGGAAAAGTCGTCGCCCAGCCAAAAGAAGTCCGACACAACCGCCGCTCTGTCCAGCAGCCGCTTCATGGACTCCAGTACAAAATGCTCGATGTGCGCCAGCGCTGCTTCGATCACCTCGGGCGCTTCATACAGCATCACCAGCGCGTCCTCCATGCCGAACATGTCCATTAGCGTATTGAATGGCGGCAGAAACCCCAGCGTCAGTATTCGTCCGAATCGCACGTCAATGTCATGTGCCCGTTCGCTCAGCAGGTCGTAGTCGAATACGTCCGGCTCCGGCCAGTGATAATCCTCCACTTCTTTCACCGTGCTGACACCCTGAAGCGGGAAACCGCCGCGCGGCGAGCCGTAGCCGGCTTCATAATTGTCAGCAGAGCCCCAAATCGTTTTGCCCGGTTCGATAAAACGCGCGCCCATATAATCCACCTTGCGCAGGTCGCAGCCGAAATAGGCCCGCAATTCGTCGCCGGAGCTGACACCGAACGCTTCGTGCCAGACCTCGATGTCGTCCACACGCCCGAGGAACACCGGGCACCTATCAGGCACACTATGCCCGACCGCGGTCATCACACGTTCCCGTTCCGTCATGTCGCTCTCCTTTCTTCGCCGCGGCTACATGCGGCTGCCAAAAAAGCCGTTGCTGGCGGCGACTTCTTTGTTGACGGCATGCGGCGGCATACCGCCCGCCAGCAGCACCTTCAAATCCCTCGCCAGCTTGCCGGGTGAGCCGTAAAACGCATCCCGCGAACCGCCCGCCATATGCGGCGTCACCGTGATATTCTCCAGCCGGACCAGCGGATAATCCCTGCCCGGCGGTTCCACGTTGAACACGTCGATCGCCGCACCCGCGATACGCCTGTCACGCAGCGCCTCATACAGCGCGTTCTCGTCGATGATCGCCGGTCTCGCGGTGTTGATGAGATACGCAGTTGGCTTCATCAGCGCTATCATATCCGCGCTTACGAGGTTCTCTGTCTCCTTCGAGCTGCGCACGTGTACCGACACGAAATCCGATTCACACATCAGTTCGTGCAGGCCGCATGCCACAACACCCTCCGGCAACTGTTTGACAAACGGGTCATAGACGAGCAGGCGCACGTCAAAGCCGCTGAGCCGATGCGCCACGCCGCGCCCGATCTCGCCAAATCCGATGAGTCCCACCGTTTTGCCGTACATGTCGGGGATGTAAAACGAATTGGGATATTGCCGCACCCATTCACCGTTTTTAAGCAGTAGGTGCCCGCGGGCGATGTTGCGTGCTTCGGCAAGCATCATGCCGATGGTAAAGTCAGCCACCGCATTGGCATTTCGCCCCGGCGTGTTGACGACCAGCACACCCTTTTTGGTTGCATGGGCCACGTTGATGTTCTCCCAGCCCGCGCGGAGCACACCAATGCATTTGAGCCTGGAACAAGCGTCGATCAGGCGCTGTGTCACCGGAACGAACTGAGTTACGAATATGTCGCAATCCTTTGCAGCGTCAATTACGTAATCGGGCGGCTGCAGCGCCTCACAACCTTCGCACTCCACAATGCTGTTCAGCCTTTGGAGCTCCGCCTCGTCCGGCAGCGCCCAGTCCAAAACAGACACATCGGCATCCAGTTCAGACAGCCCTTGCCCGATGATGGCCGCAGGAATAAAATGATCGCCGATGCCCAGTATTTTCACCATGTTATTTCTCCTGTAACGGCACCGTCTGTGCCTTGATCGTCATGCTTTTAATCTTTTGGAGGTAACGTAAATCATAGGATGCGCCGGCAACCTAATAAACCGAAAAAACAACAACCGATAGGACGTTATAGAAAGGCCTTTCAGATACTGAGCAGTTCGATGATGCTGCGCCCCGTGGACTCGTCGGTGACCAGATAGTCGACCGCATTGGTGCGCAGCGCCCCGATAATGGACAGCACCTTCTGTTTGCCCGCCGCGATGCAGATCACGTTCTCGATTCGCCGCAGGTTGTCCTCGTCGATACCCATCACGCGGGCGCTGTAATCGTTTTTTAAGAACTCGCCCATCAGGTTGAACCGCCGGGCGCAGATATCTCCGATCACCATGGAGCGGTTGGATTCATACATCGCCTTCATCTGACCCGGATCCACGATCATGCGGGTGGAGTACCAGTCCGGCGGCGCGCCTGCCGACACGATCGCAGCATCCATGCTGTTCCATTTTTCCACGATTGACTTCATGGACGTGCTCTGCATATAAAGATCCCTGTCTGCGATGGATTCAGCGATCGCCGGTGCGTAGATGAACGACGGCGAGCCCTGCAGCTTCTCGGCAAACATACGTACCATCTCGTTCAACTGATATTCGGACGAGATGCGGGACGTGCCGCCGATCAGCGGCACCACATTGATATCGCTCAATTTATTTCGGTTGGAAAACGAGAGCATGAACTCATAACAGGTCGAACCCCACGCAATGCCCACCGTTGAATGGCTTTTCAGTATGTCTTCGGCGTAGTCAGCACCCTGGGAAGCGATCACCTTGGTGATCAGGTGGATGGAATCAATGGCTGTCGGGACCACCAGGCAACCCTTGAGCCCGAAACGGTTGATGAGATCATCGGCCACAACCTGAACGTTGTTTTTCGGATCCTTGATGCTGATCTCCACGATTCCGAATTCCCGGGCTTCCGAAAGCACCATGGATATTGAGGAACGTGAAATGCCGAGCTGCTGTGCAATCTTCTCTTGGGTGAGCCCTTCCATGTAATACATCTTGGCGACCTGAACCATCAACTGAATATCGTATCGCGCCTTCATTCCCCAATTCTCCGTTCGTATTATTTACAGCGACCTCCATTTTGCCCAGACAGGATCCAAAGCCTTAAGGAGGTCCTTATATATTTCATATTTTTTCCGGTAGATGTCCCTGTTTTCCGGATTGGGCTCACAGGTATAACGGACGCGGGACATGGTCTGCGCCGCAGTTTTCAAATCAGGCATATCGCCTGCAGCCACCGCAACGCACATTGCCGCCCCCAACGTACCCAGTTCCTTAGCGTCGGACACCTCAATGGGCATCTGCAGCACATCAGCAAACATCTGCACCCAAAGCGGCGATTCTGTCGCGCCACCCGATATACGCACCTTCTGCGGCCTGTCAGTGAACGTCAGCAAACGTTCTATGTGCATCAAAGCCGAAAACACCACGCCCTCATACATCGCGCGGACCATATGCGCCTTGCCCTGAGAGCCGTCGATACCCATGAAACACGCCTTGGCGTCCGGGTTCACGTTCGTACCGTATAGAAACGGTAAAAAGACGACGCTGCTGTCCTCCGGCTTCAGTGAGGCCACCAGGCTGTTGCAGTATTCATACACGTTGTTGCGGCGCTTGCCGTCGTCATCCGTCAGGAAGCTGCCGATAAACCACTCCAGGTTGCCGGCCGATGTCATGCTGCCTTCGGTCGTCAGGTAGTACCCGTCCATACAGAACAACGATGTCATGAACAGGTCTTCCGAATAAACCGGGACGGTGGATATGAAGCTGTTAATGCTCCACGTTCCCGCAATCACCGACATCTTGTCACTGTCCGTTACGCCCACTGCCAGACAGCATGAAGCACAATCAAACAGACCGCCCGATACCAACGTCCCTTCAATGAGGCCGGTCTGCTCTGCTGCTTCCCTGGTTACCCGCCCGCAGATATCCGTAGACATTCTGAGGGGCGGGAATATGTGCTTATACTCTTTAAGCCCAAATTCAGATAGTATTCTATCATCATACTGCCGTGTTTGCAAGTCCATTACATTTATGGCAGACATATCGGTGATCTCACCGTATACCTCTCCCGTCAGGCGGTAACGGATGTAGTCCTTGCACTGCAGCGCCCAGCGCGTTTTATTCAGCACTTCGGGTTTGTTTTCATGATACCAGGCCAGCATCGCGACGGGTTGCCCCGCCCACAGTATCTGCTTGGTCATCGGGATGATGCGCTTCTGCACGCCGCTGGCCAGCCACCGGCGCACCACCTCTGCCGCGCGCGTATCGGTGGATATGATGCCGGGCGCAGTGGGCTTGCCGTCCTCCCCGATCATGTAAACGCCGTTGCCATGTCCCGTCGTCGCCACGCCGGCGATGTCATGCGGGTCGATGCCCGACTTTGCGATCACGTCCCGAATCACCTTCGCGTTGGACTCCCAAAGCAGGTCGCTGTCGCGTTCCACGAAACCGCCCTTGCGTATCACAGGGTTTGCCGAAGTGCCGGCCACGGCGATCTCTTTTCCGTCCGGCGTATACAGCGATGCCTTGGTTTTGCTGCCGCCGTTGTCCAGACCCAAATAGTATCTTGCCATTGCGCTCCTCTCCTCTATCTGAATTTCCGGGATATGTTGTGATGCACATCCCGCAGTGCGCCATAAATGTTTTTATAGATTTCGTGATAGAATTCCGCGTACTGCTCGGCGCGTGCCCTATCCGGCTCATAGACGATGCCCGTCCGCTTAACGTTCGTTATCGCGTCGCGCTCATCCTTAAATATCCCCACGCCGATGCCGGCAAGCATGGCCGCCCCCAGCGGCGTCGCTTCATACAGCTCCGGCACCTCAATCACCTTGTTGCACACATCCGCCTTGTTCTGCATCCAGAAAACGTTCTTCGTTGCGCCGCCCACCGCGCAGATGCGGCCCGGTGATATGGAGAGCGCCTTTTCCAGTGCCTCCACCATGCCGTAGAACTGGTAATCCAGCCCTTCGATGGTGGCGCGTATCAGATCGCCTTTGTCCACCGCGTTGTGCAGCCCGATATACGCCCCCATCGAGTTCGGGTCGATGAGAGGCGCACCCGCGCCCGAGAAATGCGGCAGCAGGAAGCATCCGTGCGCCCCCACCGGCGACTTCTGCGCCTTATCCATCAGCAGCTGCCATACACTGGCGCCTGTCCGGGCAGCTTCCGCCGCCTCTTCCGCTCCCAGCTTATCCTTGAACCATTCCGTCATGTCGCCGCACACCGTGGAGGCCACGAAGCAGAACTTATCCTTCGCCACATGGTTTTCCACGTAGTAGCCGCTGTCGAATATCCGCCTGTCATGCGACAGCGTGGCCGATGCCTGCAGCACCATTTCCCATGTGCCCGTAACGTCCATCACCACGTCGTCATCCACCGCGCCCACAGCCAGCGCCGCGCAGATATAGTCATGCCCGCCCAGCACCACCTGCGTATCCGGTGACAGTCCTGTCTGCGCCGCTGCGGCGGGTGTCAGCTTACCCAGCACCGTGCCGGAGGGACGGACATCGGGAAAAATGCTCTGGGGCACGCCCGCAAGGCCGATCAGCTCTGATGACCAGCTTTTGTTCCGCTGATCCAGCACCGATGTGTTCCACGCCATCGAATAATCCGTCGCCTTCTCGCCGCACAGCCTGAAGTTGACGTAATCCTCTATCAGCAGCCATTTGTCCGTCCTGTCGAGTTTCTCTGGATGGTTCTGCTTCATCCACATCATACGGTATATGCTGTGAATCGTCATCAATTGCGCGCCTGTGATATCGAATATGCGGCCCTGTCCGATGCGGTCAGAAAACTCTTTGGCGATTTCGTTGGTACGTGGACAGTGCCATGAAATAAGCGGATACAGCGGCTGCCCGTCCGCGTCCAGCGGCAAGCCGTCCATGCCGAAGCCGGTAACGGCCACGCCCTTTACCGCACTTGCGTCTGGCACACGACTCAACGCCTGACGCACTGCCAGACATACCGCGTTCCAAATATTATCCGGCTCCCAGACGCACCACGTGGGATGCGCCGGGTCCGGATGAGAAAGCACGGTCGGACGGCTGCCTTCGGAGACAAGCCGTCCTTTTTCGTCGTAAATGACCGCCTTGATGGTTGTTGATCCCAGATCGATGCCGAGTAAATACGCCATGGCCGTAGTCCTCCGCGATTATAATTCGATTGGATATGTCCCGTATTTCCTCACGGCGTCCAGCAGCGCCAGATAGTTTTCCGGCTTGACGGAAGAATGTATGCTGTTGCTGGACGACAGTATGTAGCCGCCGCCCGGTGCTGCAATTTTGATGCAGTTTTTGGTTTCTTCGATGGTCTCTTCGGGGGTACGGAAAACCAGCGTGTTCGCGCAGTCCACATTGCCTTTGATGCAGATGCGGTCTCCGTACGTCTTTTTGATGTGTTCCAGACTCATGCCGGCAATCGGGTCGATCGGGTCGAGACAGTCGATGCCGGAGTTGATGAAAAATTCGATGAGCGGCATGATGTTGCCGTCTGTGTGTTTGATCACCATCAGCCCCATCTCTTTGTATGCCCCCATCACGCGATTCAGCGGTTCCACGAAAATGTCCTCGAACATTGCGGGCGATATCATCGGGCCGCTGTTGTAGGCCACGTCGTCGCCGGTGTACACGATTTTCGCGCCGCGCTCCTTGGCCTGCCTTGCGAGTTCGATATTGACGTCCACTGTCATATCCACGATATCGCGGACGAATTCGGGAGCGTCGATAACCTGCATAATGAACTCGTCAAACGGCATCAACCGGGACGGTATCGACCAGACGTCGTTCACATGGAATATGACCGCGCGTTTTCCGCCGTATTTGTCCAGCGTCGCCTCGAGCGATTTGTAGCGTTCGGGTGCTTTGGGGTTGGGCGGCGTAAAAGCCTTAAGGTCGTCCGGCGTGCGCAACGGTCCGTCCACCGGAAACGTATGCGCTTCGCCGGTGTTCTTGGAGATGATGCCCCACTCGTTCTTCTTAAATCCGTCGCCCACCGGCTCGGATTTATAGTCGGGGTCCACACAGATCGCGTCCAGATCCATGCGGTCGGAAAACTCGGCGTAGTCGATGCCACCGGGAATGATGGCGTCGATCACCTTCTGGTCAATCCACCACTCGAATGTGGGGACTCGGTCCACGGATTCCCGCCTGAGAGCGGCCAGCATTCTTTGCTCAGAATTCATATCGGTCTCCTCTCGGATATAAAAGTTACTCATTAAGTGGGATAACTGTGGGGAACCAGAAACGCTCCCCGAAAAGAATAGGAGGCGCGGGGACTTATACCAGCCCCCGCATGGATAACTCTATTATTTGGGCGGCAGATGCAGGCAAGCTCCGATGCTGTCCGCCGCGGCCTCCATGAAGGCCTCCGTGAATGTGGGGTGTCCGTGGATGATGCCCGCGATTTCCTGCGCGGTCACCTCCATCGCCATCAGCGCTGCCGCTTCGTTGATCATCTCCGCCGCTGCCGGCCCCACAATGTGTACGCCCAACACCTCGCCGTAGCGCGCATCCGTTATTACCTTGACGAAGCCTTCAGGCTCGCCGGACGCCAGCGCCCGCCCGTTTGCACGGAACGGGAACGTCCCGACGTTGACTTTATATCCCTGACGTGCCTGCTGTTCCGTCATGCCTACCGTGCCCACCTCGGGCGATGTGTATACGCAGGACGGCACATATCTTAGGTCCGCCTTGGCAGTGTGACCAGAGGCGTTCTCCGCCGCCACTTCGCCCATCTTGAACGCCGAGTGCGCCAGCATGCAGCGCCCGTTGATATCACCCGGCGCGTACAGCCAATCCATGCTGGTACGCATCGCGTCGTCAACCTTCACGCGGCCGCGCTCCTGCGCCACGTCCAGCCCCTCTATCGCCGACAGGTCAGGCACGCGCCCGATGGACAGCAGAGCGTATTCCGCCGCTATCTCTCCTTTATCGGTATGCAGCACCACGCCGCCGTCCTTTTCTTCAATGCTGATTAGCTTCTCGCCGGTGCGTATCGCGATGCCCTTTTTCTCCAGCGTCTTGCGAATAACGACAGACACGTCCGCGTCCATCATGGGCAGCACCGCGTCCATCAGCTCGATCACCGTCACCTTGCTGCCGAAAGCGGAGAACACCGACGCCATCTCGACGCCGATCACACCGCCGCCGATAATCGCAAGAGATTCTGGCACCTTCGTCAGATCCAGTATCTCATCGCTGGTCAGCACGCGCTTACTTGCCATGCCCGGAATGTTCAGCCTCGCTGCTTTGGAGCCGCCCGCGAATATCACGCTGTTTGCTTTGAGCACCTCGCCGCCGACTGCCACCGTTCTGTCCGCACGTATGCGCGCCTCGCCGTTATACACTTTAACGCCGTTGCTCTTGAGCAGCGCCGCCACGCCCCCCGTCAGTTTTTTGACGACAACGTTCTTTTCTTTAACGGCCTTCTCCATATCTACTCTGAGCGATGCGTCGCCGATCATAACGCCGCGGGAGGCCGCATGCCGGATGGTCTCGATCGTCTCCGCCGTTTTCAGATATGTCTTCGTCGGTATACAGCCCCGGTTCAGACACGTGCCGCCCACCACCGATTTTTCCGCCAACGCGGTGCGCTGCCCCAGCCGGGCCGCTTTGATTGCGGCAATATAACCAGCCGGGCCGCCGCCCACCACCACGACATCATATGCGGTCTCCCGACTGTCCGGGACCGGCTCTGCTTTCTCAGCGTGCTTGACGGCTGCAGCCGGGGCGGAGGCTTCCCCGGCCGCAACTTCGTCCGGTCTGCCAATATATCCGATGACTGTAACGACGGGCACCTCGTCTCCCGGCTCGTACAGCGTTTTTAACAGGGTGCCGGTATACATGGATTCCACTTCCATGTTGACCTTGTCCGTTTCAATCTCCAGCAGCGGTTCACCCGTCTCCACCGGGTCGCCCACCGATTTAAGCCATTTGATGATCTTGCCCGTCTCCATCGCCATGCCGGCCTTGGGCATAATGATATCGTATGACATGTTAACTCCTATACCAGCATCGACAGCGGGTTCTCCAGCAGCTGCGTCACACGGTTCGAGAATACCGCCGCCTGTGCCCCGTCTATGCTCCGGTGATCGTAAGTCAGGCACAGCGGCATTTTCAGCCGCTTGGTGATACGGCCCTCGTCGTCCATCTCCAGCCGCTGTTCCGTCGCGCAGACACCCAGTATCGCGCTCTCCGGCTCGTTGAGGATCGGCGTAAACGCCGTCACTCCCATCATTCCCAGATTGCTGACCGTAAACGTGCCGCCCGAGTAGTCGTCCGGCAGCAGCCGCCCTTCCTTGGCCTTCTTCTGCAGTTCCTTGCCCACTTCCGATATCTCGTGCAGCGCCAGCTTATCCGCATCA
The DNA here is from genome assembly GCA_023416745.1 of Bacillota bacterium. Taxonomy (GTDB): domain Bacteria; phylum Bacillota; class Clostridia; order Christensenellales; family SZUA-584; genus SZUA-584. Next base: position 6,920 of record JAEZHF010000049.1, on the reverse strand, counting down.
CGGATCACCGGCACGATCAGCCCTTCGGGCAGCGCTACCGCAACGCCAATATTGATATGCTTTTTAAGCAGCAGTCCGGCGTCCGTATACGACGCGTTGACATGCGGCTGCTCTTTGAGCGTTCTCGCCACCGCCATCACGATAAAGTCGTTCACGGTAACGCGCACATCGCCCATCGCGTTGATCTTCTCGCGCAATGCCATCAGCGCCGTCACATCCGCCACGCAGTTCTGCGTCACCGGCGGTATGTTTAAATGGCTGGACAGCATGCGTTTCGCAATCACCTTGCGCATCGCGCTGTATGGCCTGAGTTCATCCTCCTCTTCGGACGCCGCCATAGCCGCAGCTGCCGCTGCGGGCGTGGGTGCCGACGGCGCGATATCCGCCTTAATCACCTTGCCGCCGGAGCCGCTCCCCACCACCTTTTTCAGGTCGATACCCAGATCCGCAGCCATCGCTTTGGCCAGAGGCGACGCCTTCAATGTTCCCGCCGCCGCTACGTCCGCCGCTTTGATCTGACCAAGGCTGCCGGAAGGCGTCACGCGCGCCAGTTCAATACCTCTTTCTTTGGCCAGCCGCTTCGCCGCGGGTGTCGCAGGGATGCGCCCGCCCTCAAGCTTGACGGCGGTCTTTTCCGCCGCCGATACAGCCGGTTTATCCGTATGCTTCTCTGCCGCAGGTGCAGCTGCGCTGCCCTCTTCGGGCACAACCTCCCCCGCCTCGCCGATATATCCGATCGTTTGAACTACCGGCACCTCGTCGCCTTCGTGCGCCAGCATCTTGAGCAGCACGCCGGAGTTCATCGCTTCAACTTCCATGTTCACCTTGTCCGTCTCAATCTCAAGCAGCGGCTCGCCCTGCTCCACGCGGTCGCCCTCGTTTTTGAGCCATTTGATGACTTTGCCGGATTCCATCGCCATGCCCGCCTTGGGCATGATCACTGCATATGCCATTTAAGCCACCTTCCTAACTGCGAACCAGCTCGATGACCTTCTTGATCACGTTGTCTTTGGTCGGCACCACGTTCTTTTCCAGCTCGGGGCAGTACGGTATCGGCACGTCCAGACCGCCGTAACGCTTGATCGGCGCGTCCAGATAGTAGAACGCTTCGCTGGCCGCGATCACCGCCGCCAGTTCGCCGCCGAAGCCGCCCGTCTGGCACGCCTCGTGCACGATCAGCACACGGCCCGTCTTTTTCGCTGACGCAATGATCATCTCCTTGTCCAGCGGCACCAACGTGCGCGGGTCCACCACCTCCACGCTGATTCCGTGCTCCTTCTCCAACTGTGCCGCTGCATCCATGCACATTGGCAGCATCCGTCCATACGTGATTATCGTGACATCCGTACCCTCGCGGTGTACCACGGCCTTGCCGAGCGGCACCATATAATCGCCCTCCGGCACATCGCCTTTGGTGCGGTATAGCAGTTTCTGCTCCAAAAAAAGGACCGGGTTGTCATCGCGTATCGCGGCGATGAGCAGTCCCTTTGCGTCGGCCGGCGTAGATGGTATCACAACTTTAAGCCCCGGTGCGTTACAGAACCACGCCTCCGGGCTCTGGCTGTGTTGAGCCGCCGCGCCCGTGCCCGAGCCCGCCGGTGCACGCAACACCATCGGCACCTTTGCCGCACCGCCGAACATATAACGTATCTTCGCCGCCTGGTTGACCAGTTGATCCATCGATATCGTAATGAAATCACTAAACATGATCTCAGCAATGGGGCGCATACCCGTCATCGCTGCACCCGTCGCCGCGCCCGCTATCACAGCCTCGGAGATCGGCGTATCCTTCACGCGCTGCGGGCCAAATTCATCGAACATGCCAACGGACACACCGAACGCGCCGCCGTACAGCCCAACGTCTTCGCCCATCAAAAACACATTATCGTCTCGGCGCATCTCCAGCGTCATCGCTTCCTTTATTGCCTGTGCATATGTTAATTCTCTCATTTTTTTAGCTCCCCATTTAAGCGTATACGTCGTCCATAATCGTGTCGATAGACGGGTATGGGCTGTCTTGAGCAAACGTTACCGCAGCTTCTATCGTCTGCGTTGCATGTTTCTCGACCGCTTCCAGTTCCTCAACCGAAAACAGCTTTTTCTCCAGTAGATACACTTTCAACCGCCTGATAGGATCCTTGCTCTTCCACTCTTCGATCTCTTCCTTCGTGCGGTAAACATTCGCATCGCTCTTGGAATGTCCGAGAAACCTGTAGGTATCGCAGACCAGCAACATAGGACCGTTCTTGCGCACATATTCGCGCGCTTTTTTTGTCTCCTCATACACTGTAATCACATCGTTGCCATCAATCGTCTTGCCTTTCATACCATAGCTTGTCGCGCGTATTGCGATATCGGTAATGGCCATCGACCGGTTACGATGCATCGACATGCCGTATTTGTTATCTTCACAAACGAACAGTACGGGCAGCTTCCATATAGATGCCAGGTTCAGCGATTCGTGAAATGTGCCCTCGTTTGCCGCACCGTCTCCAAAGAAGCCCACCACAATGCGGTCGATGCCTTTCATCTGTGTAGTAATACCGGCGCCTACGGCCAGCGGGATGCCTCCGCCCACCACACCGTTCGCGCCCAGGTTGCCGCCGCCAATATCGGCAATGTGCATGGAGCCTCCCTTACCCTTGCAGTAGCCGGCTTCCTTACCCAAAAATTCCGCCATCATACGGTTTATATCGATGCCTTTGGAAATGCACTGGCCATGTCCCCTGTGTGTACTGGCCATGATGTCCTGCGGCTCCATTGCACAGCATACGCCCGTTGCCGACGCTTCTTCTCCTACATAGAGATGTGTTGTGCCGTGCACCATACCCATTGAAAAAAAATATGCCACTTTTTCCTCGAATTTACGTGTGAGCAGCATCTTTTCGTACATCTCCTGCAGCTTCTTCTTGCTAATGCTCGCCATCTTAATCCTTCCCTTACATATTGAAAATTTTAATTTAGAAGCATTTCCAACCAGGACTTATGTATACCAAACGCCCCGTCATTTTTAACCTAATTGTAACACATGTCATTACATATGTCAATCAATCGTGCCTCACACTTACATTCGTAACCATATTGCCTATATTCACTAAGCTTCAGATCATTTTAACATAAACAAGCGTCGATGCGAAATATGCATCTTAAAGTCATCAGACCCCGCTACAGCTTGCGCCGGTACGGGGTCTGTATCATCCATTATTCTGCTGCTTGATATTTATCCAGCAGGAATTCCCTTGCCGTTTTTACGTAATCGATCGATGCCTGGCGGTCGTTTGTCGCCCACATCTCCGCCACCAGCAGACCTTTGAATTGAATTTGCCTGAGTAGTTTAAAAAACTCCATGAAATCCACAGTCCCTTCACCATAAGGAATTTCTCTTACTTTTCCAGGCACCGTATCTTTGAGGTGAATAGCCATGATGTGTCCGGCGCCACTGGCAAAATCTCTACGGATGTCTTGCCCCGCTGACGTCAGGTTCCCCACATCCGGATAGATTTGAAGATACGGGGAGTTCTGCTTTTGTACGTAGCGCGTTGCCTTTTTGATCGAGTCCATTAGGTTTGTTTCCATCGTTTCAAAAGCGATTGGGACACCGCGGCTGGCGGCATATGCCGTCACTTCGCCCAGTGCCTGCTCAAACAGAATACGCGTGTGCTTGTTCGGTGTGTTATAATACTCATCATATCCAGCAAGCTGAACGATGCGAATACCGATCTGGATGGAAAAATCGATGGCATCCTTAATCAATTGTATTCCGAGGGTGCGGGTTGTTCCGTTTTCTGAACCGATGGGGAAACGGCGATTACCCGACAGGCACATCGTCAGTATCGGTATGCGTTGCCGCCGTATAGCGGCCACCAGCTCGTCACACTCCTCTGGCGTCCATTTAACGCGCGCTATTCTTTCATCTGTCTCATCTATGCTAATTTCAATAAAATCATATCCGGCGAGCCTCGCTGTTTTCAAGCGCTCATCCCAGGTCATATCAGCTGGCAAAGCTTTTTCATATAGTCCCAACAAGCAGTCATTGATTTGCGGCACGGATATAAACCCCTTTCCTCATACCGTCACATTCATCAGAACGGCCAGAGTCAATTGAATAAATGGAACCTCCCATGGTTAGAGGGTTTATTTCTTCTGCCCAACATCCTTAAAGATTTCCGCTGCGTGATCCGACTGTTCCTTGGTCAGCTCAGCGGGAACACCTGCTGCCTTTGCTGCAAGATATGCCTTTGCTGTTTCTTCCATGTATATAGCGGCATATAATGCTTCCTTCAAATTTCCGCCCACCGTCACCACTCCGTGATGCTTCAGTATTACCGCGCGTTTTCCGTTGATGTTTTCCACCGTCTCAATACCCATGTTTAGGCTCGCGGGAGAACTGTACGGCGCCACATTGACTTCACCCAGCGTCACATTTGACAGCGTCGACGTCACGGCCGGCAGCTTGTCTGAAATCAGACCCACAGCCGTGGCATACACCTGGTGTGTATGGATAATAGCGTTCACCTCGGGCATATTTTTATAAATGTACAGCAAAGCAATGGTATCGACAGAGGGTTTTAAATCCCCTTCCTTCACGATGCCGTCAATGTCCATCAGCAATACATCCTGCGGTTTCATGGTCTCATAATATGTACCAGAAGGCGTTACCAGAATATCACCGTCAGGCAGTCTCATGCTGACATTTCCGCCAGCCAGCGCAATCAATCCATATTCCTTAATTTTTAGCGCGGTATCTATAACAGCCTGTTTTTCCTTCTCGTACATCATTTATTCCTCCACACGAATATCGTTTTTATCAAGTTTAACATATGTTTTTACACTTGTCAAACATATTCCTTGACATATGTGCTTTTGGGCGGCCAGTTTCATTGACCTTTGCAATAAATAATGTTAGAATCCTTTTGTATCCGAATTTGCTTTTATTATGACTGTCATAATTATTGCGTTCGGTGTATAATTCAAAATAGCCGAAACGGTTATCGATCATCAAGGAGAAGATGTTTATGAAGCATAAGAGGTTTATGTCACTTGCACTTGGGTTATTGCTGGTATTGTCCAGCGGCTGCAGCCTAGTGGAAAAGGACGAGGAGAAAGCGGCCGAAATTGAAAAAAATAAGATCATTATCGAATATAAGGATATCACTGTTAAAAAAGATGAAATTACCAAGAAGATGAACAAATACCTGACCGCTCAGGGTATGGCGATAGCGGATCTGGAGGACAGTGAGGACGATAAGGAGATTTGGGACAGGTTTAAGAGCGATATTGTCCGGGAGATGGCCGTTGACCAGATCGCCTTGGAAAAAGCAGCTGAGCTTGGACTCAATAAGCTGACGGAGGAAGAAGAAGCATCGCTGAATGAGGCTTATGCGTCCAGCCTGTCTGCCATTGAACCGAATATCGACGCATCCGTAAGAGCGGATATGGTCAGCGATAAGTCACTCGACTATGAGACGGAGTACAAGAGACAGATGGATGAATATTTCTATCTGCAGGGCTATTCTGTGGACACGTACCGTGAGGATCTTGAGAAAGAGTTCATCATCAATAAAGTTAAAGAACACTATACCAAGGATATCATTGCGACGGAAGAGGATGTCCGGAAGTATTATGACAGCAACGTTTCCATACAGAAAAACAATATTGAGCTCTCTCCCGAAACGGTAGAGCAGCAGGCGGCTTTTGGCGGTTATGTTTTATACTACCCCGCTGGATATATGAGGATACGTCATCTGCTGATCGGCTTTGAGTCTGAAACGCGCGGCGCCGCCGCCATCGCTTATGCTGACGGCGACATGACAGAATACAATCGGATCATTGACGAAGCACTGCCTGCTATACAACCCAAAATCGACGAAGTGCTGGCCAAGTTGGAAGCCGGTGAAGATTTCACGGCGTTGATCGACGAATACAATGACGACACCAGTGTAGCCGTGGAGCCGTACCGATCGGAGGGCTTTGTCGAAGGTCCGTATTCTACCAACATCGATATCCCCGGCTACATTGACGCGCTCGCTAAGCTCACCGAGGCTGGACAGTATACCACCATCAACACGTTCTACGGCTGCTACATCATCCGCTGCGAGAAACAGCTGGAAGGTGCCGTTCCGTATGAGGACGTTAAAGACAGCTTCACCACATCTCTACAGACGCAGAAGAGAGACTTAGAATGGTCGACAGTGACAAAGGGCTGGATAGATGAAGCTATAGAAGCCGGTACACTGAAAATTAATACTGACAGGTATTGATACGGTTTGAGAGGCGCCATGTTTTAGCGACAGGGCGCCTTTTTTTACAAGCAGCAGCCATCTGCCGCTCTTTTAGGTTTCAACAGGCTATAGCAGCTGGTAGCCTACAATACAGACATCGCTGTTATCAATCAATCCCAGTATTACTTGCGATGCCGCATGCCATTTCAAAACCCAAAATGGCATAAACCGTTTCCTTAATTGTTAATACCTCCTCCGCTATGCATCCCGCGGCCATATAAACTGTTCAGAACGGCTCGGGCTTTTGACTGGCCAAATAAACCAAACCAAAAGGCTCCCTTTGTGAACTGCACCCCTAAAGATAGACAGTATAATATACTGAAAATAACTTTAGGGGTGTTTTGATGACAATAGGAACATCTTTTAGGGAGAGTTCAAGCGACAAGTGGAGGAAGACGTATGTTAATTGTAGGACTACAATACATATTGGACACTGAACCTTGAAAATAAAAGATGCAGGAAAGGACTCATGGGGGTATTGTTGAGTTGTCTAGACCAAACACTACCGAAAGGAGGGTATATCCCTGATTTTGTGTAAACTCGAAAAGGTATAAGAAAGAGCAGATTATTATTGGGGCGGATATGCCGGATGACGGCTATCCGCCCTTGGGTGCATATTAGCGGAAACGGCTGGGCATG
>JAEZHF010000085.1 GCA_023416745.1 Bacillota bacterium | reverse complement strand
ATTCTGAGGCATTTGAATATATAGAGGATAATTTTACTAAAGGAACTATGGTTAACTTAAATGGTGAAATAGTAAGATTAGTAACTAGAATAGAAATAGAAGGTATGGCAGATGATAGTAGAGGATTTGGTAGAAAAGTTGAACATAAGACTCAATATAGAACTAATGTTGAAGAATATTTCAATTTATTAGGTGGATATGAATTAGAAGAAGAAGAAATAGAATTAGAAAAAGCATTAGATATGGAACTATGGGAAGTTGCTTATGCAGAAAGAGAAAAACAAGGTGAAGTACAAGAAGAACCTAAGAAATCTAAGGTAGGATTTGGTAGAGAAGAGAAAAAAGCACCTAAAAAGGGTGGGAACTTACCATTCTAATAAAATAAATAATTAAAATATGTAACAAATAAATAATTAAAACATATTATATATTAAGAGGAGGAGATAATCCTCCTCAAAAATAAAAGGGAGATGGGTATATGAGAGAGATATTAGGAAAAGAATATAAATTAAATCAAATAGCAACAGTTGGATATTTAAATAGAAGAGGATATTGGGAAGTCGTAACTGGACGCATAATGGATTACTCAAAAGATTATATATGTATAGATTATTCATACAATTATGTAGACTTAGATGATACAATAAAAATAGATATAGATAAAATAAAATATTTTCATATAATGCCAAATCAACCTATGTGGAGGTAGATATAATGGAAAATGCAATAAATGAATATGTAGAACAAATAATAGAAGAATTTACAAAACAATATTTAAAAGAATTAGATGAGCATATAATTCAAATGTTAGAGGAGTTTGGCTTTAAGGGAAACATAGATGACGTAAGTAAATGGTTAGAAGAAAACGAAATGAATATACTTATGGATGAAGATAAGTCGCCTACGGAATCAAACAAACTGATATATTTGGTAGATAAATTTGATTATACTCTTGCATTTTTTATAATCAAAATGTTTGGAGAAGAGGATTTTTCCTATGAAATATCAGACGTATTCTTCCGCTGTGACGAGTAGGAGGATGTAATGTATATAGTTAAAGAAATAAAAGTCGGAAATCGCATAGTTGGTGATGAGGAAACTAAGTGGGGCGTATTTATAGACATTAAAGACGAATTGAATGAAGGTAGGGTTGACCCTCTTGGCAATCTAGTCTGTATGTGTCACTATAAGATAAATGCTTATAGAATAGCAAATATATTAGAAATAGATGAGCGAATAAAGGAATCTGATGATGTGTAGGAGGGTTAATTATGAGAGAAGGAATAGAATTAACGATGTATAATAAATTTCAAGAGCTATTAGAAAGACATGAAAAACCAGCTTATGCCGTAGCACATATGGAGTATATGATATTTACAGAGTACAGACATGAATTCGAAAAATTAAGTCGAGATGAACAGATAGAAGTGAGAATGTATATAAAAACATTAGAGTTACTCCATGATAAAAAATAAAATTGGAACATTTGAATGATTAAAATAGTATAATTATAATATGGGAGGTCGGAATGACCTCTCTAATAAAATAAAATATAAAGGAGAATATGATTATGGCTTTCGATTTAATGAATTTACAAAAAAACAAAATATCAAGAGATTTAGGAAGTTACATGAACTTCTTTTATGGGAATTCTAAAACAGGGAAAAGTACATTATGCTCTAAATTATACGGCGATGATGCTTTATTTATTGCTACTGAAAAAGGATATAGTGCATTAAACGTATTCGCAATAGATTTAACAAATTGGAATGAGACGAACGGACTATTAAGAGAGCTTAAAAAACCTGAGGTAAGAGAAAGATTTAAAGTAATAGTTATAGATACAGTTGATATATTATATGATTTAGCAGTAAGTTATACATTAAAAATAAATGGTTGTACAGACCTTTCAGATAAGCCATTTGGGAAACTATATGGAGAAGTGGATAAGGCATTCAATAGTTTTCTATTAGAAATAACTAGATTAGGATATGGTTTAGCATTAATAGGTCATGCAAAAACACAAAGTAAATTAGCAAGAATAGGCAAGAACGAAAGAGAGTCAGACTATACAATACCTTCTTTAGCAAAAAGAGGTTATCAAATAGTTGCAAACATGGTGGATAATATATTCTATGTTACAATAGACCAAGATGACGAAGGTAGTCCTAGAAGGGTTGTAAAAACTAGAGAAACAGATGGCTATTTTGCAGGGTCAAGATTTAAATATTTACCTGAAACAATATTATTAGACGCAGATGCAATAAAAGAAGAAATGCAAAAAGCAGTTGATAAAGAAGAGAATACGACTGACGAGAAAAAAGATTTATTTGTTAAAGAAACTAAGATAGACTTTGATAATGTAATGGAAAATCTAACTGAATTAGTAACAAATGTATTTGCTCCAAACGATGCAATGGCTGTAGTTACAAAAGTTGTTGAAAAATATTTAGGTGTAGGAAATAAAGTTGCTGATTGTACAGAAGACCAAGCAGATGCATTACAATTAATATATGATGAACTATTAATGTTCGCCGAAGGGAATGATTTAAAATAGGTGTCAAATAAATAATTAAAACATATTATATAGAAAGGGGTGATAATCACCCCATTTACATAAAACAAAAGATAAAGAATTTAGAATTTAAAGGAGGTGGTAAAGTGAACAAATCAATAAAAGAAATAAAACATGAATTAGAATGTAAACATAAACAATTAATAGAAAATTATAAAAAAGAATTAATTGAATATAGAAAAAATAGATTATTAAAACAAATATTAGAAATAGAAAAAGAATTAAAACAATTTAAAAATATATAGGAGAT